>NZ_JBEZKL010000014.1:0-97295 GCF_040704695.1 Streptomyces sp. NPDC048411 | reverse complement strand
AATCACCATGGCTCCGCCATGTCTCAATCCTCCGCCTTGCAGCTGCACGCACCCAGCCCCGCTCCTTCTCCCACCCCCCATGTGCCGGTCGGTCTAAGGCCTGTCGCCCCAGTGGAGCACGTTTCACACGGGGTGTGAACGGAATGCCCGAACCGTCCCGCCGCGCACTCTGGTGCGCCGGGGTACGAATCGGTTGAATCAGTCGCCTCGCAAGAGGCGGCCGGGTCGTCTGCTCCCCCTCGTACAGTTGACGGCCCGCACCCGCGTCGTTCGCCCTGCCGACCTGCCCGACACACCGTGGCAGCGCGGACGACGCAGGATCGCACGACCCACTGCCCACTGATCGGAGGGTGGCTGCGGGGTCGAACCGGAACCGGGTTCCCCCGGGCCGGGCCGGGGCCCGCGTGCGGTCCCCCCGCCGTTCGGCGAGCACAGAAGGAGGGGGCGTATCCGGTAGCCGGATACGCCCCCTCCTCACCTTCTGCGGCCGGTTCGGCCTCGATGGCCGGTCGCCGTCGGCGCGCTACGCGCCGCGCAGCTCCGCGCCCGTCCGCTCCGCGGCCAGCGCGACCGCCGCGTCGCGGGCGGCCGTGGCCTCGTCGACGGTCAGGGTGCGGTCCGGCGCGCGGAACCGCAGCGCGTACGCCAGGGACTTCCTGCCCTCGCCGATCTGCTCGCCGGTGAACACGTCGAACAGCCGCAGCGATTCGAGGAGGTCACCCGCGCCCTCCCGCAGCGCCTGCTCCACGTCGGCGGCGGGCACGTCCTGCGCGACGATCAGCGCGACGTCCTGGGTCGCCACCGGGAAGGTGGAGATCCGCGGCGCCTGGAGCGCACCGTCGACGGCCTGCTCCAGGAGGTCGAGGTCGATCTCCATGGCGCAGGTCCGCTCCGGCAGGTGGAGTTCCTTGATGACGCCCGGGTGCAGCTCACCGGCGTGCCCGACGAGGGCCTCCGCGTCGTTCGCCGTGACGAACAGCGCGGCGCAGCGGCCCGGGTGCCACGGCGCGTGCTGGTCGTTCCGGACGATGAGCTCGACACCCGCCTCGCGGGCGATGGCACGAGCGGCCTCGATGGAGTCCGCCCAGTCCACCGGGCGGCCCTTGCCCCACCAGCCGGCCTGCTCGCGGGCGCCCGCGAGGACGACGGCGGCGCGGCGCGGCTGATGCGGCAGCGCCGCGTTCAGCCCGGCGATCTGCTCGTCGCTGGGACGGTGGTCGACGGGCAGCCGCACGGCCTCCGTCTCCTCGCCGGTCAGTGGGGTCTCCCCCGCTCGAACGGAGCTGAGAGCTTGGGGAAGGAAGACCAGCCCCGTCTCGAAGAGCGCCAGGTCGTGGCTGCCGCGGCCGTCGTTGCGCCGCAGTGCGCCGAGGAGGCCCGGCAGCAGCGTGGTGCGCAGCGCCGGCTCCTCGTCGGAGAGCGGGTTGACGAGCTTGACCGTACGGCGGCGGGCGTCGTCGGCGTCGAACCCGAGCTGGTCCAGCACCGCGTCGCCGATGAACGGGTAGTTCAGCGCCTCGACATAGCCGACTCCGGCGAGCACCCGGCCGACCCTGCGGTGCAGCCGCTGGCGGTCGGTGAGCCCGCGCCCGGACGGCGGCGTCGGCAGTGTCGACGGGAGGTTCTCGTAGCCCTCCAGCCGGATGACCTCTTCGGCGAGGTCGTTCGGCTCGCTCAGGTCGGGCCGCCAGGACGGCACGGTGACGAGGAGCTCGTCCTGCCCGTAGACGTCGCAGCCGACCTGCTGGAGGCGGCGTACGACGGTCTCGCGGCCGTACACGACACCGGCCACGCGGTCGGGATGGTCCGCAGGCATCACGATGGTGCGGGGCGCGGACGGAGCGGTGACCTCGGTGACGCCGGCCTCGGCGGTGCCGCCCGCGAGCAGCACCAGCAGGTCGACGGTGCGCTGCGCGGCGGCGGCCGCGGCCTGCGGGTCGGCGCCGCGCTCGAAGCGCTTGGACGCCTCGGAGGACAGCCTGTGGCGGCGTGCGGTCCGGGCGATCGAGATCGCGTCGAAGTGCGCGGCCTCGATGACGACCTCGGTGCTGGTGTTCTCACCGTTCCGGGCGTCGGCGATCTCGGTGTTGGCGCCGCCCATGACCCCCGCGAGACCGATCGGCCCGCGGTTGTCGGTGATGACCAGGTCCTCGGCGTCCAGGACGCGGACCGTGCCGTCGAGCGTGGTGAGCTTCTCGCCCTGCTGGGCGCGGCGCACCCCGATCGGCCCGTCGATACGGGTGCGGTCGTAGGCGTGCAGCGGCTGGCCGAGCTCCAGCATCACGTAGTTGGTGATGTCGACGGTGAGCGAGATCGGGCGCATCCCGGCCTTCTGCAGCCGGCGCTGCATCCAGATCGGCGAACGCGCCTCGGGATCCAGGCCGACGACGGTGCGCGCGGTGAACCGGTCGCAGCCGAACGGGTCGGCCACCTTCACCGGGTAGCCGAACGCGTTCGGCGCAGGCACGTCGAGGAGAGCCGGGTCGCGCAGCGGCAGCCCGTACGCGATGGCGGTCTCACGGGCGACACCACGCATCGAGAGGCAGTAGCCCCGGTCAGGGGTGACGGCGATGTCCAGGACCTCGTCGACGAGCTGGAGCAGCTCGATCGCGTCCGTGCCGACCTCGTGCTCCGGAGACAGCACGATGATGCCGTGCGTGCCGTCGTCGCCCATGCCGAGCTCGTCGGTGGAGCAGATCATGCCGTGCGAGGTCCGGCCGTACGTCTTGCGCGCGGCGATCGCGAAGTCGCCGGGCAGCACGGCGCCGGGGAGGACCACGACGACCTTGTCGCCCACGGCGAAGTTGCGGGCTCCGCAGACGATCTCCTGCGGCTCACCGGTGCCGTTGGCGGAGCCGACGTCGACGGTGCAGAAGCGGATGGGCTTCTTGAAGCCCTCCAGCTCCTCGATGGTCAGTACCTGTCCGACGACCAGGGGGCCCTTGAGGCCGGCGCCGATGTGCTCGACGGTCTCGACCTCCAGACCCACGTCGACGAGCTTGGCCTGTACGTCACGGCCGGTCTCCGTCGCCGGCAGGTCGACGTACTCCCGCAGCCAGGAAAGCGGGACGCGCATCAGATCTCCATCCCGAACGGCCGGGTGAACCGGACGTCACCCTCGACCATGTCTCGCATGTCTTCGACGTTGTGGCGGAACATCAGCATCCGTTCGATGCCGAACCCGAAGGCGAATCCGCTGTACTTCTGGGGGTCGACGCCGCAGGCGACGAGCACCTTGGGGTTGACCATGCCGCAGCCGCCGAGCTCGATCCAGCCCTCGCTGCCGCAGGTGCGGCAGGGGCGGTCCGGGTCGCCGACGGACGTGCCGCGGCAGACGTAGCAGACCATGTCCATCTCGGCGGACGGCTCGGTGAACGGGAAGAAGTTCGGCCGCAGCCGGGTCTTCATCTCCGGGCCGAAGAGCGCCTGGACCATGTGGTCGAGGGTGCCCTTGAGGTCCGCCATGGTGAGGCCCTCGTCGACGGCGAGCAGCTCGATCTGGTGGAAGACCGGGGTGTGCGTCGCGTCGAGCTCGTCGGTGCGGTAGACCCGCCCGGGGCAGACGACGTAGACGGGCGGCTCGCGGTCGAGCAGGGTGCGGGCCTGGACCGGCGAGGTGTGCGTACGCAGCACGATGCCGGACTCGTCGCCCGTGGTCGGCTTCCCGTCGGGCGTGGTGCCCTGGACGAAGAAGGTGTCCTGCATCTGCCGGGCCGGGTGGTCGGGCACGAAGTTCAGCGCGTCGAAGTTGAACCACTCCGCCTCGACCTCGGGGCCCTCCGCGATCTCGTAGCCCATGGCCACGAAGACGTCCGCGACGCGCTCCATGATGGTCGTCAGGGGGTGACGGGCGCCGGCCGGGGTGCGGTCGTACGGCAGCGTGACGTCCACCGCCTCCTCGACCAGCACACGGGCGTCCCGCTCGGCCTCCAGCTCCGCCTGACGGGCGGCGAGGGCCTTGCTCACGGCGCCGCGGGCCTGACCCACGCGCTTGCCCGCCTCGGCCTTGGCCTGCGGCGGCAGTGCGCCGATCTCCCGGTTGGCGAGGGACAGGGGCGAGGTACCGCCGGTGTGCGCGGTCTTCGCCTGGGCGAGCGCGTCGAGGTCGCCCGCGGCGGCGAAGGCGGCGAACGCCTCGTCCCGCATGCGCTCGATCTCTTCCGGTTTCAGTGCCTCGACCTCGACTGGGTCGTACGACTTGTTCGGTGCCGACATCTCTTCCCGTGCTTCCGATTGGCTGGTACTGCTCTGAACCGGGGACACCCCGGACCCCGCGGCCCCGCTCGACGACTGGAGGACGCAAAGGTGCCAAAGGTCGAGTCTAAAGGCCACGAGGGGTGGAGAAAGCCCGCGGGCTGCTCAGGCCCTCCCGTCGCCCGCCGCCGACCTGCCGGATTGCTTCGCGGACGCTCCTATTTCAGATAGGCCGGAGCCCCCACGGGCAGAATAAATCGGAATTCTGCGCCGCCGCCGGGGCCGCGGCCGACCGTGATCGTGCCGCCGTGCGCCTCGACGATGCCCTTGACGATGTACAGGCCCAGCCCCGTGCCGCCGCGCTTGCTCCCCCGCCAGAAGCGGGTGAAGACGCGGCCCATCGACTCCTCGGGAATGCCGGGGCCATCGTCGCTCACGGTGACGGCTGTTCCCTTCTCGTCGCTCTTCGCGGGTGCAGGTGCGACTTCGATGGTGACGGTTCCCTCGCCGTGGCGCACCGCGTTTTCCAGCAGGTTGCCGAGAACCTGGTCGACCTTGTCCGGGTCGGCCCACACCGCGGGCAGCGGTTGCCGGGTGCGGACGAGGAAGCGGTCGGGCGCCTGGCCGTTCGCAGTGAGGGCCTGGACGTGGCGTTCCACAGCGGCCGAGAGGTCGACCGGCTGGCGGCGCAGCTCCAGGCGGCCGGAGTCGATCCGGGAGATGTCGAGCAGCTCGGCGATGAGCCGGGTGACGCGGTTGGCGTCGGCGTCGACGGTCTCCAGCATCAGGCGCTTCTGGTCGTCGGTGAACCGTTCCCACTTGGCCAGCAGCGTCGCGGTGAAGCCCTTGACGGAGGTCAGCGGGGAGCGCAGTTCGTGGGCGACGGTCGCGATCAGTTCGGCGTGGCTGCGCTCGGTGCGGCGACGGGCCTCGGTGCCGCGCAGGCTGATCACCAGCCGGCGTACCGGACCGGTCGGGTACTCACGGACGTACCGGGCGGCGACCAGGACCTCGCGGCCGCCGGGGAGCAGCAGGTTCCGCTCGGGCTGGCCGACCCGGGTGGCGAGGCCGCCGTACGGATCGGTCAGGGCCCACCAGCGTCGGCCCTTGAGGTCCTCCAGCGGCAGTACGTGCTCCAGCGGGCGGCCGAGTGCGGCGGCCCTGGGTACGGCGGTGATCCGGGCGGCCGCCGCGTTGAAGCAGATGACCCGGCCCGTCCTGTCGGCGATGACGAGTCCGTCGGGAAGGTCGTCCGGGTCGATGCCGGATGCGACGGTGTCCTCCGCCGAGCCGGTGCCCTCGCTGTCGGCCGGGATGCTGCCACCGTCCGGACCCCGGTCGGCGCGCACGTCGGCCGCGTGCGTCTCGCGCGGCCTGCTCATGCCGACAGACATATTCCCGTACCCCACCTCTCGAACCGGTGCAGTGGGCCCCCGAGTTCGTCACCCTACTAGTCGTCGGTGACGGAGCGACACCCTGTGGGGGCGCACTGCTGAGGTGCGCCGGTCGGCGGGGTACGGGGCCGGTCAGCCGGCGGTACGGCGGGGGCGCTGGGCGCGGGCCGAGGCGTACAGGCAGACGGCCGCCGCGGTGGCGAGGTTGAGGCTCTCCGCCTTGCCGTGGATCGGCACCCGGACGACGGCGTCGGCCAGCGCCCGGGTCTCCTCGGGCAGCCCCCACGCCTCGTTGCCGAAGACCCAGGCGGTGGGGCCGCCCATGGTGCCCGCGTCGAGCTCGTCGTCGAGGTCGTCGTCGCCCGCGCCGTCGGCGGCGAGGATCCGTACGCCCGCGTCCCGCAGCCCCTGGACGGCCTGCTCGACCGGTACGCCCACGACGACCGGCAGATGGAAGAGCGAGCCGACCGAGGCACGCACGGACTTGGGGTTGTACAGATCGACGGAGGCGTCGGTGAGGACGACGGCGTCGGCGCCGGCGGCGTCGGCGCAGCGCAGCACCGTACCGGCGTTCCCGGGGTCGCGTACGTGCGCAAGGACGGCGACCAGGGTGGGCTTCGCGGCGAGGACGGACTCGAACGGCGAGTCGAGGAACCGGCAGACGCCGATGAGTCCCTGCGGGGTGACGGTCTGCGACACATCGGCGAGCGTGTCGCCGTCCGCGAGGTGCACCCGGGCGCCGGCCGCGTGGGCGGCGTCGATGATGTCGGCGTACCGCTCGGCCGCCTCGACGGTGGCGAAGAGCTCAAGCAGGGTCGACTCGCCGTCGCTGCCGCGGTGTCCGGCGGCCTCGCGCACGGCCTGCGGCCCCTCGGCGATGAACCGTCGTTCCTTGCCCCGGAAATTGCGGCGGGCGAGGCGCCGTGCGGCGGCGACGCGCGGCGACCGCGGGGAGATCAGTTCGGGGGTGGCCATGGTCGGCAGCGGGCCTCTCTGCGTGCGGAGGTACGGAACAAGGGGTGCAACGCACCGGACCCGCAGACGACGAGCGCCTGCGGGTCCGGCTCAACAGCCAAGAAGTGTGCCCTGGATCAGGCAGCCTTCGGGGCGTTGACGTCACTCGGGAGGGCCTTCTGGGCAACCTCGACGAGAGCGGCGAACGCGTTGGCGTCGTTGACCGCGAGCTCGGCCAGGATCTTGCGGTCCACCTCGATGTTGGCGGCCTTCAGACCCTGGATGAGGCGGTTGTACGTCATGCCGTTCTGGCGGGCAGCGGCGTTGATGCGCTGGATCCACAGCTGACGGAAGTCGCCCTTGCGCTTCTTGCGGTCGTTGTAGTTGTAGACCAGGGAGTGGGTGACCTGCTCCTTGGCCTTGCGGTACAGGCGCGAGCGCTGACCGCGGTAACCGCTGGCGGCCTCGAGGATTGCCCGGCGCTTCTTGTGGGCGTTGACTGCCCGCTTGACGCGTGCCACTTGTTAACTCCTTGTAGCGGGGCTGGTGTTCACGGTATCGACTCACCCAGCCCGGAAACGAATTGGTCCCGGTGTGATCGAGGTCGCGCCCCCGGATTCACCGGGGGCCGAACCTCACTTGCCGAGAAGCTTCTTGATCTTCTTGGCGTCGGCCGGAGCCACGACGACCGTGCCGGTCAGCGAGCGGGTCTTCTTGGACGACTTGTGCTCGAGCAGGTGGCGCTTGCCGGCCTTCTCGCGGAGCACCTTGCCGGAGCCGGTGATCTTGAATCGCTTGCTGGCACCGCTGTGCGTCTTGTTCTTCGGCATCGCGCCGTTCTCTCCTCGTAAGTGGCGCCCCTCGCGGTGCAGGCACCGGACAGCAGGGGCGTCAGATCTTGGTGGGGATCCCGAGGGGACCCGGGGCCGCCTGGGTGGCGCCCCCTGAGGTCACGCCTCGGAAGGTGTCTCGGCCGAAGCCTCGGGCTGCGCTTCGGCCGGAGCCTGGGCAGTCTCTTCCGCAGCAGCCTCGGCGTCCGGGGTGGAACCCTGACGCCCGGCCTTGCGGGCGGCCTGGGCCTCACGGGCCTCGGCCATGGCTTCGGTCTTCTTCTTGTGCGGGCCCAGAACCATGATCATGTTCCGGCCGTCCTGCTTCGGGTTCGACTCGATGAAGCCGAGTTCCTCGACGTCCGAAGCGAGACGCTGGAGCAGACGGAAGCCCAGCTCAGGGCGGGACTGCTCACGACCACGGAACATGATCGTGATCTTGACCTTGTCGCCCTGCTTGAGGAACCGGACGACGTGACCCTTCTTGGTGTCATAGTCGTGCGGGTCGATCTTCGGCCGGAGCTTCATCTCCTTGATGACCGTGTGCGCCTGGTTCTTGCGCGCCTCACGGGCCTTCATGGCCGACTCGTACTTGAACTTCCCGTAGTCCATGAGCTTGCACACGGGCGGACGGGCGGTCGCCGCCACCTCGACCAGGTCGAGGTCGTACTCCTGTGCGAGTTCCAGGGCCTTGGCAAGCGGAACAATCCCGACCTGCTCGCCGCTGGGACCGACAAGTCGCACCTCGGGAACGCGAATCCGGTCGTTGATGCGGGGCTCGGCGCTGATGGATCCTCCTCGGTAGCACCACGCGGCCGCCTGGCGGACAGCCACGTAACGTCTGTTTCGTGAGACCAACCGCACCAGTGCATGAAAAATGCCCCGGACGGGACACAGGCGGGGCTCCTGGAAAACCGGAACACCGCCGCGGCCAACCGCGGGGCTATCGGGCGGCTCCATCGTCCGTACGGAACGATGGGCGCCACCTGACCGGTGACCTGCCGTCCCGGAGGATGGTCAGGTGGGAGATCGGAGCCTCCACTTGTGGGCCGGGCTCATAATTGCCCAGCCGGTCGTTACACCAGGTTAGCAGCTCCCCAGGGCGGGCGCTAACCGGCTGCCGCAGCCCACTCCCGCAGACGGAGCCGGGCCGGCGTGGGCCTATCGTATGGCGCATGAGTGACGCGACCCCCAGCAGTGAAACCCCCGGCTTCGACGACATGACCCGCGACATCGCCGAGGTCCCCGCGGTCGAGGTGATCGTGACGGTCGCCGTCAACCTGATGAGCGCGGCCGCCGTGAAGCTCGGCCTCACCGAGGACGGCGACGAGCACAAGGACCTCGACGAGGCCCGCAAGCTGGTCCACGCCCTGGCCGGCCTGCTGGACGCGAGCGCCACGGAGATCAGCTCGTTCCACGCGGCGCCGTTGCGGGACGGACTGAAGTCGCTGCAGCTGGCGTTCCGCGAGGCCTCGCTGGTGCCGGACGAGCCGGGCCAGGGCCCCGGCGAGAAGTACACCGGCCCCGTCTTCGGCTGAGCCGCCGCCCCTCTCCTCCCCTCCGTACGACCGTGAGCCCCTGCCCGGACGGGCAGGGGCTCACTGCATCCCCGCGTCACGCCCTGCTGAACTCCGCACACCCCGGGGCGGGGTGGGTCAGCAGGTCCACCGGAGCCGCGACCACACCGCCGGTGCGGCTGTTCGCGCGCGTCGGGCCGGTCGGGTGATCAGCGTGTGAAGAGGGGCTCACCGGGCGCGATCGTGTCGGCCGGAAGCAGCGCGAGGTCCAGGCCCCGCACCAGGCGTGCCCGCAGGACCTCGTCGGCGGCGAGCGATTCCGCAACCCGGCGGGCCGTCTCGGCGGGGGCCGCTTCGGGCGCCAGGACCAGGGCGAGAGTGCCTCCCGACCGTCCCGGGACGAGGTGGGCGCGGAGCACGGCGGGCTCGGCGGCGACCGCGTCGCGTACCGCGGAGGTGACCGCCGGGTCGTCCAGCGGGTCGGCGCTGGTACGGCCCTCGGCAAGGGCGAGCAGCGCGGAGCCGGTCAGTTCGTACGCCACGGGACCGGCGAGGTCGAGCACGACCGTGTCCGCCTTCTCGTGTGCGGCCGCCTGCAGCGCCTGGTGCAGGGGTACGGCGACGGGGCGGGCCTTCGGGTCCCAGCGGGCCAGCGAGGCGGTCGAGGTGAAAGCGGGCAGTGCGCGACGGTCACCGGCCTGGAGGGTGGGGACGGCCATGTCACTGGTCTTCTCCCGGCGCAGCCCGGCTTCGTCCTCCTCCACCTCCCCGAGGACGGCGACGACGGGGACCAGGAGCCTGGTTCCCTTGAGCGCTTCGAGGACCGGGCCGACGGCCGTCCGGTCCTCGGCCCAGGCGGCGAGCGCCGCGGTGAGTGCGGGGTCGGCCGCGCCGTCGTCGTCGGAGTAACCGGGGTCCGGAATGTTCTTCATCGCCACACGGCGAGCCTAGTCGGTGCGGTTTCTCACGATGTCCTCAGGTGCGCCACAGCCCTCTACCAGATCCTCTTCCCAGCGTCCGCTCCATGCCTTTGAAGAACGGCTGGATGCCCCGGAGCGCCACCGGGCCGTGGGACATCGACAGCATCGGGCAGGTAAACCGACGGGCACACGTATCTGGTGGCGCTGCTCTCCGCCGGGCAGCCGCCGAAGGAGACGGGCATCGAGCGGGTGGAGTCGGTCGCGAAGGCCACGGTGACGGTGCTCGACGAGGCGCGGTGAGCGCGGCCCCGGCTCTGCCTCAGCGGCGCACGGAGGGCTTCCTGCCGCGCCACAGCAGCACGGCCAGCGCCAGCAGTACGGCTCCGAGGCCGCCCGCGACCGGGGCGAGCCAGCCGACGGGAGCTTCGTCCTTGTGCCGCGAGGTGGGGCCGGGACCGAAGTACCGCTTGCTGTAGCCGGCCTTCGCGGAGTCGGCGGACGCGGCCGAATCTGTTTTGATCCCGGCCGGGCTGAGCGTGCCCCCCGCCTTGATCGCGGCAGCCGGGTCGACGATACCGTAGCCCCGGGAGTCGTCGCGGCCGCCCTCGGGTGAGTCGCGCGCGGTGTCCATGAGGAGCTTCTTGACCTGGGCGGGCGACAGCCCCGGGTGGGCGGCTCGGACCAGCGCGACCGCGCCGGAGACGAACGCCGAGGCGGCCGAGGTTCCCCACTCGATGTAGTAGTGACGGTCGGGGGACGGGACGACGATGTCGACGCCGGGGGCGCTGACGGTGGCGTACCAGCGGCGGGTGGAGAACGCCGCATGCGTGCCGTACCGGTCGACGGCGGCGACCGCGATCACACCGGGGTAGGCGGCGGGATACGAGATGTGGTCGCCCTTCTCGCCCCCGTTGCCCGCCGACGCGACGACGACGGCGCCCTTCTTCAGCGCGTACTGGATGGCGGCGTCCTCACCGCCCTCGGGGTGCGCGGACTCGCTGTCGTCGCCGAGGGAGAGGTTGATGACGTCGGCGCCGTGGTCGGCGGCCCAGCGGATGCCGTCGGCCAGGGCCGTACCGCGGGACTCGCGGGCCTTGGCACGGGACGGGTCGGAAGCTTCGAGGATCACCCGGACCGGAAGGATCTTCGCCTCCGGGGCGATGCCGAGCACCCCGTCGCCGCGGCCGACGCCGTGACCGCGGCCCGCGATGATGCCGGCCATCGCGGTGCCGTGCCGGGCCCAGGAACGGTCGCCGCGCCCCGCACCGAAACCGATCATGTCCTTGCCGGGCAGCACCTGGCCCGCCAGGTCGGGGAGGCTTCCGTCGACCCCGGTGTCGACGACGGCGACGGTGATCCCCTTGCCCCTGGTGGTCTGCCAGGCCCGGTCGGTGTGGAGCGCCTGGAGGCCCCACTGCTGGGGCCGGATCGTGTCCGCGCGGGCGGGGACGGCGGGCAGCAGCGCGAACGCGGTGGCGGCGCAGACCGCGCCGAGTGCGCGGCGGTGACGGCGTCGGCTGCTCATCGCGGCTTCTCCGAGAGGTCGGTGACGGTGCGGCGCAGCCCGCGCTCGATCCGGTCGGCGATGCCCTTGGCCTCATGACCGAGACCTGCCTGCGCCACGGCCGCCGTGGAGTCCGCGGCCAGCGCCTTGGCGACGGGCTGCGGGTGGGTGACCGTACGCCCGTCGGCGAAGCCGGAGACGGCGAACACGACGACCGGTACCTCGGTCAGCACATGAACGGTCCAGGTGGCGCGCTGTCCGTCGCCGAACCCGGCGGCAGCGGTGTCCTTGACGGCGTACGTACGGGGCATGAGGTCGGTGCGGATGTCGAGGTGCTGGTCGGTGAAGCGAGTGCTCAGCGCCCTCATCTCGTCCGTTCCGCCCTCGGTGAAGACCATGCCGACCGTGGTGACGCTGCTGGACGTGGCGTCGGCGTACGTGGCTCGCAGCAGCCGTTCGCAGCCGACCGGTCGGAGCGCCTTGAGGAGCAGGGGGTCGAGCCCGCTCGTGCAGCCACTGTCCGGGGCGACGCCGATCCGGGTCCAGACCCGGTCCGCACCGCCGGGACCCGCGCCTTCGCCCTTGAGGGTGCGCGGGAAGAGGGTGTCCACGGGGATGTCACGCCAGGCGGTGCGGCCGGTGACGTAGGGGTCACGGGCGCCGGGATCGGCGGAGGACTCGCTGGTGAGATAGGCCCCGGTGACCGCGCCGCCGATCAGCCCGAGCCCGAGCACGACACAGGCCGCGGCGGCCGCGGCCCTGGCCGGGTGACGGGTGGGGACGGGGCGCAGCCGGGTGGTGGTCTCGGCGGGCGTCTCGGGGGCGGGGTACGGGCGGTTTCCGTGGGGGTACGGGAGATGGCCACCCGTGTACGGCGGGGGCGGTATCGCGCCGGGCCGCGGTGTGAGATCCACGGCACCGACCGGCCGACGGCGGGTAGCGGCGGGCGGCACCTCGGGCCGGGGCGGCGGGGGTGCGGGGGCGGGGCCGGGAGTGGGGGTGGGGGCGGCCATCGGACTCACGGGACGGAGCCGGGTGGTCGTCTCCACGGGCCTCTGCTCCGGGGCCGGGTTCTGGGGCCGGCTCTCGGTCCGGTCCTGGCTCTGGCTCTGGCTCTGGCTCTGCAGTGGAACGGGATGCTGCGCCGGATTCGGGCCCGGGGTCGCCTGGGCCGGGGACGCGGTGGGCAGGGCCGGGGCGGATGGCTCCGCCGTCCGGCCCGGCTCGTCCGGGGGGCCGGCCGGGCGGGGCGGCGTCGTCGGGCGGGGCGGCACGGGAGCGCGCTGCGCCTCGGTACTCATCCGCCCCCCTGGTCCACGTTCCGTACCGCTCGCGGATCACCTTCACAGGCAGGCCCGTTGGTGACCGCGTGCCCGTCACTCTACGGGCTGGGAAGGGTCGGGTGGGAGCGGGGCGCCGCTGCCCCTTGGGATCTGCCCGGATCGTCCCCCTACCCAGCGGTAGTGGTGTCTGGCAAGCTGCGGCCATGACTGCCCGCGCCGCTGACCGGACCCGCTACGACCGGGCCACCGCGCACCTCGACGCCCCGATCGCCGTCGTCGATCTGGACGCCTTCGACGCGAACGCCGACGACCTCGTCCGCCGGGCAGCGGGCAAGCCGATCCGGGTCGCGAGCAAGTCGGTGCGCTGCCGGACCCTGCTGGAGCGGGTGCTCGCACGGCCGGGCTTCGCCGGGATCATGTCGTTCACTCTGGCCGAGTCGCTGTGGCTGGCCCGGGCCGGGTTCGACGACGTCCTGCTGGCCTACCCGTCGGCCGACCGGTCCGCCTTCGCCGAGCTGGCCGCCGACCCGAAGCTTGCCGCCGCGGTGACGGTGATGGTGGACGACCACGCACAGCTGGAACTGATCGACGCGGCGCGGGCCGGTGGCCAGGAGGAGATCCGGGTCTGTCTGGAGCTGGACGCCTCGCTGCAGCTGCTCGGCGGCCGGGTCAGGATCGGGGCGCGGCGTTCGCCGTTGCGCTCCCCCGCCCAGCTGGCGGAGCTGGCGCGCTCGGTGGCGCGCAGGCCCGGTTTCCGGCTGGTCGGTCTGATGGCGTACGAGGGGCACATCGCCGGGGTCGGGGACGCGGTCGCGGGCCGGCCGTTGCGGTCCCGGGCGATCCGGCTGATGCAGGCGACGTCCCGCAAGGAGCTGGCGGCCCGCCGGGCGGAGGCGGTCCGGGCGGTGCGCACGGTGGCGCCGGACCTGGAGTTCGTGAACGGCGGCGGTACGGGCAGCGTGCAGCACACGGCGGCGGAGTCCGCGGTGACCGAGATCGCGGCCGGGTCGGGGCTCTACGTACCGCGGCTGTTCGACAACTACACGTCGTTCACCGCCCGCCCGGCGGCGCTGTTCGCGCAGCCCGTGGTGCGGCGGCCCGGCGTGGGTGTGGTGACGGTGCTCGGCGGCGGCTATCCGGCATCGGGGGCCGCGGGTGCGGACCGGCTGCCTGTCCCGTATCTGCCGGAGGGGCTGCGCTACGACCCGCAGGAGGGTCCGGGCGAGGTGCAGACGCCGCTGCTCGGCGCCCCGGCCGACGATCTGCTGATCGGCGACAAGGTGTGGTTCCGGCACGCGAAGGCCGGTGAGCTGTGCGAGCGTTTCGACGAGCTGCAGCTGATCGAGGGCGACCGGGTGACGGCGACGGTGCCGACGTACCGGGGCGAGGGGCAGACGTTCCTCTGACCTGTCGGCCGAGGCGGGGAGTGCGGCGGCGCCCGGGTGGGTGTGGGCGGTCCATGCGGTGCCGTCCCACCCTCGGTCGGTGCCCCGGTGCGGCGGCGTCCGGATACCGGCCGGGCGGGGTCGCGCCGCTCATGCCTCCACTCTGGACTTCCGCTGTCAACGGGGGCTCCGGGCAGGCTGCTTGAGGCGTACGCGGGCGCCTGCCCGGAGCGTCGTCCCGCACGGAGCGGACGGGATCAGACGGGCGTGACGTACGCGCCGGAGATTCCGCCGTCGACGAGGAAGTCGGTGGCGTTGACGAACGAGGAGTCGTCGCTGGCGAGGAACGCGACCGCGGCGGCGATCTCCGTCGCCTCGGCGAACCGGCCGATCGGGATGTGCACCAGCCGGCGGGCCGCGCGCTCCGGGTCCTTGGCGAACAGCTCCTGGAGCAGCGGGGTGTTGACCGGCCCAGGGCAGAGTGCGTTGACCCGGATGCCTTCGCGGGCGAACTGCACACCGAGCTCGCGGGACATGGCGAGGACGCCGCCCTTGGACGCGGTGTACGAGATCTGGCTGGTGGCCGCCCCCATGATCGCCACGAAGGACGCGGTGTTGATGATCGAGCCGCGGCCCTGCCGTCGCATGTAGGGCAGGGCGGCCTTGCAACAGAGGTAGACGGAGGTGAGGTTGACGTCCTGGACGCGCTTCCATGCCTCGAGCCCGGTGGTGAGGATGGAGTCGTCGTCGGGCGGCGAGATGCCCGCGTTGTTGAAGGCGATGTCGACGGAGCCGTAGGTGTCGTAGGCGGCCTTGAAGAGCGCCTCGACCTGTTCGGGGTCGGTGACATCGGTGCGTACGAAGAGGCCGCCCGCCTCCTCGGCCGCGGCCTTGCCCGCGTTCTCGTCGATGTCCGCGCAGACGACGTGGGCGCCCTCGGACGCCAGGCGGCGGGCGGTGGCGAGGCCGATGCCGCTGCCGGCGCCGGTGATGACGGCGGTGCGGCCGACCAGGCGGCGGCAGATGTTCTCGGTGTCTGTGGTCATGCCGGTTCAGGCCTCCGTGCTGATGAAGACGTTCTTGGTTTCGGTGAAGGCGGTGAGGGCGTCGGGGCCGAGTTCCCGGCCGAGACCGGACTGCTTGTAGCCGCCGAACGGGGTCCAGTAGCGGACGCTGGAGTGGGAGTTGACGGACAGGTTCCCGGCCCGGACCGCCTGGGAAACGCGCAGCGCGCGGCCGACGTCACGGGTCCAGAGCGAGCCGGCGAGGCCGTACTCGGTGGTGTTCGCGAGTCGTACGGCGTCCGCTTCGTCCTCGAAGGGCAGGACGACCGCGACCGGTCCGAAGACTTCTTCGGTGGCCGCCGGGGAGTCCGGGTCGGCGTCGGTCAGCACGGTGGGCGGGAACCAGAATCCGGGGCCCTCGGGGGCGCTGCCGCGGATCGCGCTCGCGCCCTCGGGGACGTACGAGCGTACGCGTTCCAGCTGGGTCCGGGAGATCAGCGGGCCCATCCGGGTCTTCTCGTCGGCCGGGTCGCCGACGACGACCGAGGCGACGGCGGGGGCGAGAAGTCCGAGGAAGCGGTCGTGGACGGAGCGTTCGACGAGGATACGGGTGCGGGCGCAGCAGTCCTGGCCCGCGTTGTCGAGGAACGCCATGGGGGCGGCTGCCGCGGCGGCCTCGATGTCGGCGTCGGCGAAGACGATGTTGGGGCTCTTGCCGCCGAGTTCGAGGGTCAGCCGCTTCACGCGCGCGGCGCACCTGGCCATGATCTGTTTGCCGACGCGGGTGGAGCCGGTGAAGACGATCTTGGCGACGCCGGGGTGCTCGACGAGGGCGTTGCCCGCCACGTCGCCCGCGCCGGGCAGCACCTGGAAGAGGTGCTCAGGAAGGCCCGCTTCCACGGCCAGCCGGGCGAGCCGCAGTGCGGTGAGCGGGGTGGTCTCGGCGGGTTTGAGGATGACGGCGTTGCCCGCGGCGAGCGCGGGGGCGGTGCCCCAGGCGGCGATCGGCATGGGGAAGTTCCACGGGGCGATCACGCCGACGACACCGAGGGGTTCGAGCAGAGTGAGGTCGATGCCGCCGGGGACCGGGATCTGCCGGCCGCTCAGCCGCTCCACTCCCCCGGCGGCGAAGTCGAGCAGGTCGCGGACGTTGCCCGCCTCCCAGCGGGCGTTGGCGAGGGTGTGACCGGCCTCGTGGACCTCCAGCCGGGCCAGTTCCTCGCGGTGTTCGTCGACGACGACGGCGAAGCGGCGCAGCAGCCGGGCGCGGTCGGCGGGGGCCATCGCCGCCCAGGCGCGTTGGGCGGCGGCTGCCCGTACGACGGCCGCGTCGACCTCGGCGGCGGTGGTGGCCTGGACGGTCGCCACGACTTCCTCGGTCGAGGGGTCGAGAACCAGGTGCTCGGTGATCTCGGCGGTCTTGGTGATCTCGGTGGTCACGTCGTTCCTCACAGACGTTCGAAGGCGCGTCGGAGCTCCCAGTCGGTCACCGCGGCGTCGAAGGCCTCGAGTTCGACGCGCGCCATGTTGCGGTAGTGCGCGACGACGTCCTCGCCGAAGGCCGCCCTGGCCAGGTCGCTCTTCTCCCAGAGGTCGGCGGCTTCGCGGAGTGTGGTGGGAACGTGGTCGTACGCGGCGGTGTAGGCGTTGCCCTCGCAGGGGTCGGGGAGTTCGAGCTTCTGCTCGATGCCGTGCAGGCCGGCGGCGATCATTCCGGCGACGGCGAGGTACGGGTTGACGTCACCGCCGGGCAGCCGGTTCTCGAACCGCGTCGAGCGGCCGTGGCCGACGACACGGAGGGCACAGGTGCGGTTGTCGTGGCCCCAGGCGACGGCGGTCGGGGCGAACGAGCCGGGCTGGAAGCGTTTGTACGAGTTGATGTTCGGCGCGTAGAGCAGGGAGAAGTCGCGCAGGGCGGCGAGCTGTCCGGCGAGGAAGTGGCGCATCACCGGTGACATGCCGCCCTGTTCGCCTGCCATGACGTTGCGTCCGTCGGCGTCCTGGAGGGAGAGGTGGATGTGGCAGGAGTTGCCCTCACGCTCGTTGAACTTGGCCATGAAGGTGAGCGCGACGCCCTCCTGGGCGGCGATCTCCTTGGCACCGGTCTTGTAGACGGCGTGCTGGTCACAGGTGACCAGGGCCTCCTTGTAACGGAACACGATCTCGTGCTGGCCTGGGTTGCATTCGCCCTTGGCGGACTCGACGGTCAGGCCCGCGGCCGCCATCTCGTTGCGGATGCGGCGCAGCAGGGGCTCGATGCGGCCGGTGCCGAGGACCGAGTAGTCGACGTTGTACTGGTTGGCCGGGGTCAGATCGCGGTAGTTGCGGTTCCAGGCCTGTTCGTAGGTGTCCTTGAAGACGATGAATTCGAGCTCGGTGCCCGCCTGGGCGGTGAGACCGTGCTCGGCGAGGCGCTGCAGCTGACGGCGGAGGATCTGGCGGGGGGCGGCGACGACGGGCGAGCCGTCCTCCCAGGCGAGGTCGGCGATGACCATGGCCGTGCCGTCGTTCCAGGGGAACCGGCGCAGGGTCGTGAGGTCGGCGTGCATGGCGAAGTCGCCGTATCCGCGTTCCCAGGAGGACATCGCGAAGCCGTCGACGGTGTTCATGTCGGTGTCGACGGCGAGCAGGTAGTTGCACCCCTCGGTGCCGTGCTCCATGACCTCTTCGAGGAAGAAGGCGGCGGCGAACCGCTTGCCCTGCAGCCGCCCCTGCATGTCGGGGAAGGCGAGGACAACGGTGTCGATCTCACCGCTCTCGACGAGAAGCCGTAGCTCCTCGACCGCGAGCGGGGGTGTGCGGTCTGCCACGGGAAGATCCTCCTTCGGTCAGCCGGAAGTCATAAGGTAGGCGTGAGAACCATTGTTGGGAAGGGAAGCCGGGACGTGGCGGAGGGAAGCGAGCCCATCGAGGGACCGCAGCCGGCGCTGCGGCCTGTCCTGCGGCCCGTGCGGGCGGGGAACGGCTTCGAGGAAGCACTCGAACAGATCCTGCAGGTGGTCAGGCTCGGTCTGGTGCCGGGTGGCGAGCGGCTGCCCGCGGAGCGCGAGCTCGCCGAGCGGCTCGGGATCAGCCGCGTCACCCTGCGGGAGGTCCTGAAGGTGCTGCAGGACCAGGGGCTGGTGGAGAGCAGACGCGGGAGGTACGGCGGTACGTTCGTGCTCCCGCGCACCGGCAGCCCCGGCGAGGACGAGCTGCGCCGCCGGGTGGCGGCCGTCGACGTCGAGGACGTCCTGCGCTTCCGCGAGGTGCTGGAGACCGGGGCGGCCGAGCTGTGCGCCTTGCACGGGCTGACCGACGAGGGCGTGGAACGACTGCGTACGGCTCTGGCTGCGACACACGATGCACCTCTGCCCGACTACCGCAGGCGCGACACGCTCCTGCACCTGACACTCGCGGAACTGTCCGGATCCGCCACGCTGGCCGCGCAGTACGCGGCCGTCCGGGCCACGGTGAACGACCTGCTGGACTGCATACCGCTGCTCGTGCGGAACCTTGAGCACTCACAGCATCAGCACACCGCGCTCGTCGAAGCCGTGCTCGACGGGGACGCCGAGGCGGCACGGGCCCTGATGCGCGAACACTGCGCGGGCACGGCGGCGCTGCTGCGCGGATTCCTGGCCTGACCGCTTGCGCGGCAGCCCACCGGAACGCAAAGGTATTTCTCAGCACCATTGAACCGGGTCCGCCCGCAGGCGGCCGACCGGAGGGCTCCGCCATGTCCGTACCGCTCATCGGCGTCACCACCTACTTGGAGCCGGTCGCCCGCTGGGGTGTCTGGGAGCTCCCCGCTGCCCTGCTCCCGTCCGCCTATCCGCGGCTGGTCCAGCGCTCCGGCGGTCTCGCCGCCCTGCTGTCGCCGGACGACCCGGCACGGGCGGCGGCCGCCGTGGCCCGGCTGGACGGTCTCGTCGTCGCTGGCGGCGCCGACGTCGAGCCCGTACGCTACGGCGCGGAGCGCGATGCCAGGACCGGTCCCCCGGCCCGGGAACGCGACGCGTGGGAGCTGGCCCTGATCGGTGCCGCGCTGGAGTCCGGTACGCCGTTGCTCGGCATCTGCCGCGGCATGCAGCTGCTGAACGTGGCGTTCGGCGGCACCCTCGTCCAGCACCTGGACGGGCACACCAACCCGCTGGGCGCGGCCGGGGCCTTCGGCGAGCACCTCGTGACGCCGGTCCCGGGGACGCGCTACGCGTCGATCGTGCCTGAGGAGTCCCTCGTACCGACCTACCACCACCAGGCCGTGGACCGGCTCGCTCCGGACCTGGTGGCGTCGGCCCACGCGGCGGACGGCACGGTCGAGGCGGTCGAACTGCCGGGGGCCCGGTGGGCGCTGGGGGTGCAGTGGCATCCGGAGATGGGGGACGACCTGCGGGTGATGCGGGCACTGGTGGCGGCGTCGATGCGGGGCTGACCGTGCGCCGATCGGCGGGCTACGCCTCGCGCGCCGTCAGCGCGAGCAGGTCGCGAGCCGGGCCCGTGGGACGGTGCCCCGAAGGCCAGACCGCCCTCAGTTGACGCCGGAGCCGTACCCCCGCCACCGGGATCTTCACCAGCCGCCGCGAGGACAGCTCCTCCCCCAGCGCCAGTTCGCTCAGGACGCACGGCCCCGCACTGCTCTCCGCCGCGCCCTTCACCGCTGTCGTCGAGGAGAGTTCGAGCAGTGGCTGCGCCAGCCCGCCGTGCACGGCCAGTGCCGCGTCCAGGACCTGTCGGGTGCCGGAGCCGCGCTCGCGCAGGATCAGTGGGGTCGCGGCCAGTTCCTGCGGGGTCAGCGGCGTGCGGCGGCGGGCCCACGCATGGGACGGGGCGACCACGACGACGAGGCGGTCGTGCGCGATGACCGTGCCGTCGAGGCCCTCCGGTATGGACAGCCCCTCCACGAATCCGAGGTCGGCCTCGCCGACGAGCAGCCGCCCCGCGACCGCCGCCGAGTTGCCCGCGAGCAGCGAGACCGCGGTGTCCGGCCGTTCGGCGCGCAGGGCGATCAGCCAGCCCGGCAGCAGATACTCGGCGATGGTCATGGAGGCGGCGACCCGCAGCCGCGAGTCGCGCCGGTCGCGCAGCGCCTGCGCGCCCACGTCGAACGCCTCGGCGGCCTCGACGATCCGGCGCGCCCAGTCGGTGACGAGCGCGCCCGCGTCGGTGAGCCGGGAGCCGCGCGGCGACCGGTCGAGGAGGGCCACACCGAGCTGTCGCTCCATCGACCGGATGCGGCTGCTGGCGGCGGGCTGGGTGATGCCGACGTCCCGTGCCGCGCGTCCCAGGCTGCCGTGCCGGGCGACGGCGAGCAGCAGCTCCAGCGCTCCGAGGTCGGGGACCCGGTGGGACAGGAGAACGGGTGCGGGCGCGTCGCTGGACATAAAGTCAGCTTATGACCTCATAGGGACAAGCTCCCTGGTGGGGGACGGCCTCCGGAACAAAGATCGTGGCATGGCCATCTTTCCCCAGACCCGCGCACAGACGAGCGCCCCGCACTCCGCCGCTGTGCGGCTTCCTTCTCTGCAGTACCTCGGCCCCAACTGGTACGCGACGGTCATGGGCACGGCCATCGTGGCCAGCGCGGGCGCGGCGCTTCCCGTGCACGTGCCCGGGCTGCGGGCGGCCTGCACGGTGGTGTGGGCGCTCGCGGCGGTGCTGCTCGCCGCGGTTCTCGCCGCCCGCGCCGGGCACTGGTCCGCCCACCGCGACCAGGCCCGCGCCCATCTCCTCGACCCGGCCGTCGCCCCGTTCTACGGCTGCCTCTCGATGGCGCTGCTGGCCGTCGGCGGCTCCACCATGGTGGTCGGCCGGGATGTTCTCGGGCATCGAGCCGCCCTCGCCGTGGACGTGGTGCTCTACAGCGCGGGCACGGCGATCGGCCTGACCGTCGCGGTCGCGATCCCGTATCTGATGGTCGTACGCCACCGTCCGGCGCCCGGGACCGCGTCGCCGGTCTGGCTGCTGCCGGTGGTGGCGCCGATGGTCTCCGCGGCACTCGGCCCGCTGCTGGTGCCGGAGCTGCCCTCCGGTCAGTGGCAGGAGGCGATGCTGCTGGCCTGCTACGCGATGTTCGGACTGAGCCTGCTGGCGACGCTGGTGATGCTGCCGCTGATCTTCGCGCGGCTCGTCCACCACGGTCCGCTGCCCCTCGCCCTGACCCCCACGCTGTTCCTGGTCCTCGGTCCGCTGGGCCAGTCGACCACCGCGGTCGGTCAGCTCGCCAATGTGGCGCCGGGGGCGATCGGGGCGCCGTACGCCTCCGCGCTCGGGGCGTTCGCCGTGCTGTACGGGGTGCCGGTGATGGGATTCGCGCTCCTGTGGCTGGCGCTGGCCGCGTCGATGGTGGTGCGCGCGGCACGGGGCGGCATGACGTTCAGCATGACCTGGTGGGGCTTCACCTTCCCGGTCGGCACCTGTGTCACGGGCGCCGCGGGGCTGGCCCGGCACACCGGCCTGACGGCGTTCACCTGGCTGGCCGTCGCACTGTACGTGCTGCTGGTGACGGCCTGGGCCCTGGCCGGGGTCCGTACGCTGCGCGGACTGTTCAGCGGAGCGCTGCTCGCAGCGCCGCAGGCGCCGCAGCCAGTGACGGCCCGTACCACGTGAGATACCGCCCGTCGACGAGCGCGGCGGGCAGCGCGGGAAACGCCTCGGGTCCGTCGGTGGCGGTGAAGCGGTACGGCTCGTCGGGCAGCACGACCAGGTCGGCGCCGGTCGCGTTGAGCTCGTCGAGCGGGATGCGCGGGTAGCGCTCGGCGTGGTCCGCGTACACGTTCCGCACGCCCAGCCGGGCGAGCAGATCACCGGCGAAGGTGTCGCGTCCGAGCACCATCCAGGGCCGGCGCCAGATCGGCACGATGGCGCGGCGCGGTACGGAGGCGGGCGGCGGGAGCGCCGCCCAGGCGGCCTCGGCCGCGTCGAGCCACTCGGGCCGGCCCAGCCCGCAGCCGGTCACCAGGGCTCGGTGCAGTTCGGTGAAGGCCTGGTCGAGGGTGCGGATCTCGGTGACAAGGACCGTGATCCCGGCCGCCCGGAGCGCGGCGAGGTCGGGTGCGCGGTTTTCCTCCTCGTTGGCGAGGACGAGATTCGGGCGGAGCGCGAGGACCGCGGCCACATCGGGGTTCTTGGTGCCGCCGATGCGTGCGGCGGTCAGACCGGCCGGATGGGTGCACCAGTCGGTGACGCCGACGAGGAGGCCGGGGGCGGTGGCGGCGACGGCCTCGGTGAGCGACGGGACGAGGGAGACGACACGTTCCACGGGCACCGGTGTCTCAGCGCCTCGGGTCGTTCGTGGCGTCGATGTGCTCGGCGACCGCGACGACCAGCAGCCGGGTGCCCGGCATCGTGGCCCGCCAGCGGTGCCGTACCCCGCCCGACAGGAACAGCGTGTCGCCGCGCTCCAGCCGGTACGCCTGCCCCTCCGCCTCCACCTCGGCGGCGCCCTCCGCGACGTACATCACCTCGTCGTTCCGGTGCTGGAACTCCCGCCCGAGGTCTATCTCGCCGGTGAACTCCAGCGCGCTGAGCTGGTGCCGCCCGCGCACCACTCTGCGTACCCCGTCGTCCTCGCCCGCGCGGACCACGTCGACGGCGCGCGCCGAGTCCGCGGCGGCGCGCAGCCGGGCCGTGGTGGTCTCCAGGGCGTCGGCCACCCGGTCCAGTGACCGGGCGCTGGGCCGAGCCCGCTCGTTCTCGATCTGGCTGAGGAACGGCACGGACAGGCCGCTGCGGCCGGCGACCGCGGCCAGTGTCAGCCCCAGGGTTCTGCGTCGTCGGCGAACCGCGGCGCCCACGCGGAGTGTGTCCTTGTCGTCCATGTCCGGCTCCCTCCCGACTCGCCATCCTTCCGGCTGCCAGCACCTTACGCACAACGTCGGGCAAGAACGGCCGGTAAATGAATGCCGGAACAGCCGGGAGGGGTGGCACCGCCGACCGGCGGTGCCACCCCTTCACGGTGCTTCAGACCCTACTGGGGCGTCATCTTGTCGGCGAAGCCCGGGTTCTCCTTCAGCCAGGCGCGGACCGCGTCCTGCTCCTTGCCCTTGCCGGTCGTCTGGATCTTCGCCTCAAGACTGGTGAGCTGGTCCTCGGTCATCTTGAAGTTCTTCAGCCAGCCGGCGACGCGCGGGTTGTCGTCGGAGAAGCCCTTGCGCGTCAGGGTGTGGATGCCGTCGCCCTTGCCCCAGAGGTTCTTGGGGTCCTTGAGCTTGGTGAGGTCGTACTGGTTGTATGCCCAGTGCGGCGACCAGAGCGGGACGACGATCGGTTCCTTCTTGGCGTAGGCACGCTTCAGCTCTGCGAGCATCGAGGGCGTGGAGCCGTCGACGACCTTGTACTCCTTGTCGAGGCCGTACCCCGGCAGGATCTTGTCCTTGAGCAGCCCGGTCTCACCGGCGCTCGGCTCGATGCCGACGACGCGGCCCTTGAAGTCGGCCGCCCTGCCCTTGAGGTCGTCGAGCGAGTCGACGCCCTTCACGTACGAGGGGACGGCCAGCTCCAGGGAGGTGGGGCCGTACCAGGAGCCCATGTCCTCCAGTCGGTCCCGGTACTTCTTCCAGTACGTGGCATGGGTGACCGGGAGCCAGGAGTCGGTCTCGAAGTCGATCTGGCCGTTCGCCATGCCGGTGTAGAGCGCGCCGGCCTCGTACTGCTTCACGTCGACCTCGAAGCCGCGCTGCTCCAGCAGCTCCTTCCAGAGGAAGGTGGAGGCGATGCCCTCGTCCCACGGGATGTATCCCATGCTGATCTTCTGGCCCTTGCCGACGTTCGATGCGTCGGTGGCGGCACCGGTGTCCTGCTTCGACGAGCCGAAGATGCCCATGCCACCGGCGACGAGCGCGAGGACGACGACGCCGACGACCGCGACGGCGGGCTGCGGACGGTGGTTCCAGATCTTCAGTCCGCCGGCCACCGACTGGGCCTTGGCGAGGGCGCGGCGGCCCAGGGGGGAGACCTCGCGGCCCAGCGCGCTGGTCATCCGGTCCAGGTACATCGCCAGGATGACGATGGAGATGCCCGCCTCGAAGCCGAGGCCGACGTCGACGTTGCCGATGGCGCGGTAGACGGAGCCGCCGAGGCCGCCGCCGCCGACCATGCCGGCGATGACCACCATGGACAGGCCGAGCATGATGACCTGGTTGATGCCCGCCATCATCGTGGGCAGGGCGAGCGGCAGCTGCACCCGCAGCAGGGTGTTGCGCGAGGTGGTGCCGAAGGCCTCGGCCGCCTCGACGAGTTCACCGTCGACCTGGCGGATACCGAGCTCGGTCATCCGGACGCCCGGGGGCAGCGCGAAGATGATGGTGGCGATGATGCCGGGCACGACGCCGACGCCGAAGAAGATGACGCCGGGGATCAGATAGACCATGGCGGGCATGGTCTGCATGAAGTCGAGGACCGGCCGGATCACCGCGGACACCGTTTTGGAGCGCGCCGCCCAGATGCCGAGCGGGACGGCCAGGACCAGCGTGACGATGGTCGCGACGAGCACCAGGGTGAGGGTGTCCATCGCTTCGTCCCACAGCTCGACCGAGTCGATGAGCGCGAAGCCCACGAAGGCGAGAACACCCGCGAGCAGACCGCGCAGCCACCAGGCGATGACGGCGACGATGCCCGCGAAGAGCAGCGGGGCGGGGGCGGAGAGGACGGCGGCTATGCCGTCGAACATGCCGCCGACGGCGGCGCTGATCGCGTCGAACAGCCAGGCCAGGTGGGTCTGCAGCCAGTCGACCGCACTGTTCACCCATTCACCGAGCGGGAGCCTAAACATCGGCGGCCACCTTCTTCGCAGTGGTCGTGGCGTCCTGCTTCGCAAGGGTCGTGGCGTCCTGCGCGAGCTCGATGGGGGTCATCGGCTCGCCGAGGACGGCAAGCAGCCGGGACCGGGGTACGACCCCGACGAGCTCGCCCTTGGCGTCGGTCACGGCGACCGCGACACCACTGCGTGAGCACGGCGTGAACAGCTCGATGATCGGCGTGGATTCGGAGACCGTGGCCGGCGCCGCCCTGAGGACGTCGTCGGGCGTACGGAGTTCCTTGCCGTCGTCGCCCGTGGTGCCCATGACGGTGTGCGGCTCGGCCATGACGGCGCCCGCCGTCAGCACCCGGGAGCGGTCGACGTCCTGGGTGAAGGAGGCGACGTAGTCATTGGCGGGGGTGACGAGGATGTCCTCGGCGGTACCCAGCTGGACGATCCTCCCGTCCCGCATCACGGCGATCCGGTCACCGAGGCGCATGGCCTCGTTGAGGTCGTGGGTGATGAAGACGATGGTCTTCTTCAGCCGCTTCTGCAGTTCGAGCAGCTGGTCCTGCATGTCGCGGCGGATCAGCGGGTCCAGCGCGCTGAACGACTCGTCCATCAGGAGCAGGTCGGCGTCGGTGGCGAGCGCGCGGGCCAGCCCGACGCGCTGCTGCATACCGCCGGACAGCTCGTCGGGCCAGGACTTCTCCCAGCCGGCGAGGCCGGTCAGCTCCAGCGCCTCGGCGGCGCGCTTCTCGCGCTCGGCGCGCGGCACACCCTGTACTTCGAGGCCGTACGCGGCGTTCTCCAGGACGCTCCGGTGCGGGAACAGGGCGAAGTGCTGGAAGACCATGCTGATCTTCGAGGAGCGCACGGCGCGGAGTTCGCGGGGGCTCAGGGCGGTCAGGTCCTGGCCGTCGAACAGCACGCGTCCGGCTGTGGGGTCCAGCAGCCCGTTGAGCATCCGCAGCAACGTGGACTTGCCGGATCCGGACAGACCCATCACGACGAAGATCTGGCCCGGCTCCACGGTGAACGAGGCGTCGATCACCGCTGCGGTCGTTCCGTCGGCGCGCAGCGCGTTGCGGTCCGTGCCGCTCTCGAGCTTCTGCACGGCTTGATCGGGTCGTCTGCCGAACACCTTGTACAGATGGTCGGCTTGCAGCCTTGACACATACACCTCACGCGTTGAACCGAAAACGGTCTGCCACCCCCTCCGGCAGACCGTGGAGCGGCGCGGATTCGGTCCGCTTGGCACGCGCTGCGGTGGAAATGGCGACGTGGTCCGCTCCGATGGCGCGCCTGCCCGCACTTACCCGGGCCAAACAAGACAGTGACCCAGTTCACTTCTGGGTCGGTGTCAGTGCGGTGCGGCATGATCGGGGTGTGACGCGACGCCTGATGCTCCTCGACACCGCTTCCCTCTACTACCGCGCATACTTCGGGGTCCCCGACTCGGTACGCGCACCGGACGGCACACCGGTGAACGCCGTGCGCGGTCTGCTCGACTTCATCGGGCGGCTCGTCCAGGACCACCGGCCGGACGACCTGGTGGCCTGCATGGACGCGGACTGGCGGCCGCACTGGCGGGTCGAACTGATCCCCTCGTACAAGGCGCACCGGGTCGCGGTGGAGACCGCCGACGGGCTGCCCGACGAGGAGGAGACCCCCGACACACTGGCGCCGCAGGTCCCGATCATCGAGGACGTGCTCGACGCGCTCGGGATCGCCCGGGTCGGTGCCGCGGACTACGAGGCGGACGACGTGATCGGCACGCTGACCGGTCTCGCCACCGGCCCGGTGGACATCGTGACCGGCGACCGGGACCTCTACCAGCTGGTCGACGACGCCCGTGAGGTGCGGGTCCTCTACCCGCTGAAGGGGGTCGGGTCGCTGCAGCTGACGGACGAGGCGTGGCTGCGCGAGAAATACGGGGTGGACGGCTCGGGCTATGCCGATCTGGCGCTGCTCCGCGGCGACCCCAGCGACGGGCTGCCGGGGGTCCCGGGCATCGGTGAGAAGACGGCGGCGAAACTGCTGGACGCCTTCGGTGATCTGACCGGGATCATGGCCGCGGTGGACGATCCGGCGGCGAAACTCACACCCTCGCAGCGCAAGCGGCTCGACGAGGCACGGGACTACGTGGCCGTCGCGCCGACCGTGGTCCGGGTCGCGGGTGACGTGCCGCTGCCCGCCTTCGATCCGGCGCTGCCCACCGAGCCGCGCGACCCCGCCGCCCTCGAAGCGCTGGCCGGCCGGTGGGGACTGGGCGGTGCCCTGCAGCGGCTGCTCTCCACGCTCCGGACCTGAGGTGCTAACTTAGGCAAGCCTAAGCACCTGGAGCAGGGAGAACCTCGTGGCAGAACGACCGGCGCGGCAGGCCCCCACGGCGCAGGGGGCCCAGGTCCTGCGCACCGAGCGGATCACCCCGCACATGGTGCGGGTGGTGCTCGGCGGTGACGGCCTGGCCGGCTTCGCGCTGTCCGGGTTCACCGACCACTACGTCAAGCTGTGCTTCGCGCCCGAGGGCGCCGACTACGCGCACCCGTTCGACATGACCCGGATCCGCGAGGAGTATCCGCGCGAGCTGTGGCCGACCACCCGTACCTACACGGTGCGTTCCTGGGACCCGGTCGCCCGGGAGCTGGCGATCGACTTCGTGGTCCATGGCGACGAGGGCCTGGCGGGCCCGTGGGCGCTCCGCGCCGCTCCGGGTGACCAGGTGACCTTCCTGGGTCCCGGCGGCGGTTACGGACCCGACGCGTCGGCGGACTGGCACCTGCTGGCCGGTGACGAGAGCGCCCTGCCGGCGATCGCGGCGGCTTTGGAGCAGATGCCCGCGGGTGCGGTGGCACACGCCTACATCGAGGTGGCGGACGCGTCCGAGGAGCAGAAGATCGTGACGGCCGACGGGGTCGAGCTGACCTGGCTGCACCGTGGCGACCGCCCGGTCGGCGAGGCGCTGACCGCGGCCGTGAAGTCCCTGGAGTTCCCGGTGGGCCGGGTGCAGGCGTTCGTGCACGGCGAGGCGGGCTTCGTGAAGGAGATCCGCCGCCATCTGCGGCTCGACCGGCAGATCCCGCTACCCCAGCTGTCGATCTCCGGCTACTGGCGCCTCGGCCAGAACGACGACGCGTGGCGCTCGGTGAAGCGCGAGTGGAACGAGCAGGTGGAGCGGGAGCAGGAGAGCGCCGCGTAGGCCGCCCGGCCCGGGCACCTGAGGCGGACATCCACGCCCCGGTGCTCGGCCAGTGGATGTTCCTGGAGGGCCGCCGGCTGGGTGTCCCCGCGCTGGTGATGAGCCCTCTGCTGGTGCTGACGATTCTGCTGTCGCCGTTCGGCCTGCTGGTCTTTCCGGTGCTGCGCGCGGCGCGGATGCCGAAGAGCCGGCCCGGGGAGACCTCCCCGGACCGGTTCCACGACGCGGCACTTTCCTGACCCCGCGGCCGCACGCACCGTCAGACGGACTTCTGGTACGAGCGGAAGGTGCGGGTCGACAGCCAGACCGCCACCGCCGCGAGGACGAGCAGCGCTCCCCCGCGGCTGAGCACCAGCCCCCAGTCGGGATCGGCGGTCAGTGCCGAACGGCCCGCCACCATCGCCCAGTTGACCGGGTTGAAGTCGGCGATCTGCCGCATCCAGGACGGCATCTGGCTCGGCGCCATGAACGAGGACGAGAGAAAGGTCAGCGGCAGCAGCAGGAACGTGTTGATACCGATGATCGACTCACGCTGGCGGACCAGCATCCCCAGCGCGTTGGAGAGCGCGCCGAAGACCGTACCGAGCAGGATCGAGGCGACGAGCAGGATCAGCAGCCCACCCGCGCCGCCCGGGTACGTCGCACCGGCGGCCCAGCCGAGCAGCACGATGATGACCGACTGGACGGCGGTACTGATGCCGTTCTGCACGACGTTGGCGTTCATCAGCGCGTTCCGGCTGACCGGGGTGGTCAGGAAGCGGTTGAGCGTGCCCCGCTCGATCTCCTCCAGGGTGCCCATTCCGGCCCACATGCTCGATCCGAGGGCACTCATCACAACGATGCCGGGGATCAGGTAGTCCAGATAGGACGTGGTGCCGAAGCCGCCGAGCTCGACGACCTTCTTGAAGAGGTTGCCGAAGAGGAACAGCCAGATCACCGGCTGGACCAGGGAGATCGCCAGGAAGACCGGCTGCCTGATGATCGCCGTGAGGTGACGCTGGGTCATGTACCAGGTCTGGGCGATGACGTGGCTGCTCATCGGGTGCCTCCTGCGGCGACCGTGGCGGGGATCTGCTGGGCGCCTGCGGCCTCGGCCTCAAAGAAGCGGCGTCCGGCGTAGCGCAGATAGACGTCGTCGAGGGAGGGGCGGGCGACGGTGGCGGCGACGACCGTCGCGCCGGCCCGGTCCAGGGCGCCGAGCAGTACGGGGACGGCGGCGGCACCGTCCTCGGCGCGGACGCTGACCCGGCGGCCATCGGCCAGTACCTCGTACACCCCGGGCAGTCCGGTGAGCGCGGCGGTGACCGTCGCATGGTCTCCGTCGGTGCGCAGCTCCATGTGGACGGCGTCGCCGCGGAGTTCGCCCTTGAGTTCGTCGGGGGTGCCCTCGACGACGATCCGGCCGCGGTCGACGATCGCGATGCGTTCGGCGAGCCGGTCGGCCTCCTCCAGGTAGTGCGTCGTGAGCACAATGGTCAGGCCCTCGTCGCCGGCCAGCCGGGCGATCTCGTCCCACATGGCCGTACGGGCCTCGGGGTCGAGTCCGGTGGTGGGCTCGTCCAGAAAGAGCACCTCGGGGCGGTGGACCAGACCGAGCGCCACGTCCAGGCGCCGCTGCATTCCACCGGAGTACCCCTTGACCTGCCGCTTCCCCGCGTCTGCGAGGTCGAAGCGGTCCAGCAGTTCATCGGCGCGGCGCTGGACCGCGGCGCCCCGCATCCCGTACAACCTGCCCTGCAGCAGCAGGTTCTCCCGGCCGGTGGCGACCGGGTCGGCACCGGATTTCTGGGCGACGACGCCGATCACGCGCCGGACCCGGTCGGGTTGGCGCAGCACGTCGTGTCCGGCGACGCTCGCGGCGCCGGAGTCGGGGCGGGCGAGGGTGGTGAGGATCTTGACGGTGGTGGACTTCCCGGCGCCGTTGGGGCCGAGGAGTCCGAATACCGTGCCGGCACCGACGGTGAGATCCATACCGTTCAGTGCGGTGACATCGCCGGGATAGGTTTTGATCAGTTGTCGCGCCTCTACTGCGGGCGCACGGGTGCTCATGACGGAGCTCTCCTGTGGTCAGCGGGGTGTTCGGGCATGCCGAACCGATCCGCGTGAAGAGAGCCGGGCTATCCTGAGTGTGCCGCACCTCGATCGCCTGGCTCGCCCTCACGGCATGGCCGGTCCGGGGTTCGAAACCCTGGCGGGAGCTGCTCCAACAGCTCCTGCCGGGGTCTTTCTCTTTCTCCGGTACCGCTTGTCGCTGCTTCTTCGGTACCGCTCGGCGCTACGCCTTCCGCTCGGGATCGAGGACGATCTCCTGTTCGCTCAGGTCCTGCCAGTCCTGCGGAACCTCGCCGGTCTCATGGAAGGACTTCCACTCCTCGATGCCACTGATCGTGGCGTCGAGAATCTCGGTACGGAATTTCTTGATCCACTCCAGCTGGGCATCGATCATGTGGAGCTGGTATTCGATCTCCACCACGAAGACCCGGGGCAGCTTCTCCGTCAGCTGGCCGAGGATGCCCCGGATCGCCGCGGACTGGACCGCCAGCGCCGCCTCCCGGGCTCCCAGCAGCTCCGCGACATTCTCCGGAGGCAGCACCGGCAGCAGTGAGAGCGCGGTCTCGAAGACCGGGTACTCGGCGGCCGGAACGGCGAGCAGATCGGAGAGCCAGTCGACCATCTCGGCACGCCCGGCCTCGGTGATGCCGTAGAGCGTGCGCTCGGGGCGGTTGCCCTGGCGCTGCACGCCGGCCACCTCGACGTACCCGTGCTTCTCCAGGTTCTGGACCACGGTGTACAACGAGCCGAAATTGATCTTGACGCTGTGTTCCTTGCCGCGCCGGCGAAGCGTCTGGGCGATCTCGTACGGATGCATGGACCGCTCGGCGAGCAGCACCATCACCGTGAGCGCCAGTGGATTGCCGAGCTTGCGCCGCTTGGCCACCAACCCACCGCCCTTCACTTCGCCGGTTTGTCACTTCGTCGTCGAATACTCGTATACGAACATATCGCGAGCACCCTTACGCGTCAACCGCGATGTATCGCGAATTAGCGGCGGCGTGGAAAGATTTCACGCACTGACCAATCCGCGCTGCCGTCGGCTCCGGATCACCTCACGAAACCGATGCGCATCCTGGGAGGAAGCCCGCGTGAAAGAAGCCGTGCGTCGAGCCGACCAGCGGCTCCGCGCGGCCGACGTCCGCACCACTGGCACTGCTGACCTTCCCGACCGCCTGAGGAGCCCCCTCCCATGACCGTCTCGGTGGCGCTGTTCACCTCCGATCTTCGGTTGCACGACAACCCCGTGCTGCATGCCGCGGTGCGCGACGCGGATTTCGTCGTCCCCCTCTTCGTCCAGGACGACGGCATCCGCCGGACCGGTTTCGACGCGCCGAACCGGCGGGCGTTCCTCGCCGACTGCCTCGTCGATCTCGACGCGGGGCTGCGCCGCCGCGGCGGCCGGCTGGTCGTCCGCAGCACCGACGTGGTCGCGGGGGCCTGCGCCGCGGTCGCGGAGACGGGTGCGGAGAGTCTGCACATCGCGGCCGGGGTGAGCGGGTACGCGAGGGAACGCGAGGAGCGCCTGCGTACGGCTCTCGGGGCTGTCGGCTGCGCCCTGCACGTCCATGACGCGGTGGTCACCGCGCTCGCTCCGGGCCTGGTCGTCCCGGCGGGCCGTGACCATTTCGCGGTGTTCACCCCGTACTTTCGCCGTTGGGTGGCGGCAGGGGTACGGGGCACACTGGCCGCGCCGCGGACGGTACGGGTGCCGGACGCGGCTACGTCCGCACCGCTGCCCACGCGAGCGGAGGTGCGGGGCGTCTCCCCGGGGCTTGCCGAGGGCGGAGAGACGGCAGGGCGCAGGCTGCTGGCCTCCTGGCTGCACGGCCCGATGGCCGACTACGGGACCGGCCGCGACGATCTCGCCGGGGACACGACATCCCGGCTGTCGCCGTTTCTGCACTTCGGCTGCCTCTCCGCGGCCGAACTGGTGCACCGGGCACGGGAGAAGGGCGGACCGGGCGCCGACGCGTTCGTACGGCAGCTGGCCTGGCGGGACTTCCACCACCAGGTTCTCGCCGCCCGGCCGGACGCCGCATGGGCCGACTACCGTCCGCGCGGCGACCGGTGGCGGTCCGACCCCGACGAGATCGAGGCATGGCGTGCCGGGCTCACCGGCTATCCGCTGGTCGACGCGGCGATGCGACAGCTGGCGCACGAGGGCTGGATGCACAACCGGGGACGGATGCTGGTCGCGAGTTTCCTCACCAAGACGCTGTACGTGGACTGGCGCGTCGGCGCCCGGCACTTCCTCGATCTGCTGGTCGACGGGGACCTGGCGAACAATCAGCTCAACTGGCAGTGGGTGGCGGGCACCGGTACGGACACCCGCCCCAACCGCGTACTCAATCCGCTGATCCAGGGCAAGCGGTTCGATCCGCGGGGCGCATACGTACGGCGCTGGGTGCCGGAACTGGCGGACCTGGACGGCGCCGCGGTTCACGAGCCGTGGAAGCTCACCGGCCCGGACCGGGCCCGGCTCCGGTATCCGGACCCGGTGGTGGATCTGGCCGAGGCCCGCGCCCGCTTCGAACGGGCGCGCGGCCTCGGCTGACAGCTGACCACCGGCTGCCCGCTGCCGGCTGGCCAACCACAACTGTCCGCCGCCGATTGCGTGCCATGCCGGTTCCTCCGGTCCCTCGCTTCCGGCCCGCGCCGGGCGGGCCGGTGTACGCCGAACGGGCCCCCTCAAAGGGCCCCTCGAAGGGTGATTCGTGGCCGGGGCCGACACGGATTGGCCGATGACCGCCTCTCATCCGATCGGGTGACGGACCCAATCCGCCGGGCGTCCGACGCCGAATCAACGGATGTGAACGAGAAACAGAACGACGTGCAGCAGCGAAGGACTTCCGGGTCCCGGCGGTCCCGCTGGGAACGTTCCGGTCTCGCCGGGCTCAGCGGTCTGATCGCCGGGTTCTGCGCCCTGGCCGTGGCCGAACTGGTCTCGGCTGTCGTACGTCCGGAGGCGGGTCCGGTCGTGGCGGTGGGCGGGACGGTCATCGACCGCACTCCCCCGGCCTTGAAGGACTTCGCCGTACGGCACTTCGGCACTACCGACAAGCTGGTGCTCGAACTGGGCATCCTGGCGCTGCTGGCGGTTTTCGCCGTGGCGGTCGGGCTGCTGGCGCTGCGGCACCGGCTGCTCGGCTCGGCGGCCGTTCTGGTCTTCGGCGTGGTCGGGGCGGTGGCGGCGGTGGGACGGCCGGGAGGCAGCCCCGCCGATGCCGTGCCCTCGATGGTGGGTGCCGTCCTGGCCGCAGGGGTGCTCTCTCTCCTGGTCGGACGGCTCGGCCCGGTGCTCCGTCCCTCTCCCGCGGTTGGAGAGAGGGACGGGCAGCGGGACGGCACCTTCGACCGGCGCGGTTTCGTGATCGCGGCGACCGCTGCGGCGGCGGCCTCGGCCGGTGCGGGGTTCCTGGGACGGCGGCTCACGTCCGCCGTGCAGGCCGGGGCCACCGCCTCACGGCATGATCTGGTCCTCCCGGTCCCCGATTCACCGGCGGCCGCCGTACCACCCAAAGCGGATCTGCGGATCCGGGGCCTGAGCTCGTTCATCACCCCGAACAAGAGCTTCTACCGGGTGGACACCGCCCTGGTCGTGCCCCGCATCAACGCCGATTCGTGGCGGCTGCGGATCCATGGCAAGGGGGTCACCCGCCCGCTCGCGCTCAGCTTCCGGGACCTGCTGGGGCGGGAGATCATCGAGCGCGACATCACCCTGGCGTGTGTCTCCAACGAGGTCGGCGGCCCGTACGTCGGCAATGCCCGGTGGATCGGTGTGCGGCTGGCCGATCTCCTGCGCGAGGCCGGCGTGAAGCCGCCGTCGCAGGGCGGGCCCGCCGACCAGGTCGTGGCGCGTTCCGTCGACGGCATGACGATCGGCACGCCGGTCGAGACGGTCATGGACGGGCGCGACGCGATCCTCGCCCTCGGCATGAACGGCGAACCCCTGCCGTTCGCGCACGGCTTCCCGGTCCGCATGGTGGTGCCGGGACTCTACGGGTACGTCTCGGCCTGCAAGTGGATCAAGGACATCGAGCTGACGACGTTCGCCTCGTACGACGCGTACTGGGTCAGGCGCAGCTGGTCCCAGCAGGCGCCGGTCAAGACGGAGTCGCGGATCGACACGCCGCGTCCGTTCGCCTCACCGAAGTCCGGCATCGTGCCCGTCGCCGGGGTGGCCTGGGCCCAGCACCGGGGGATCTCGCGGGTGGAGGTCCGGGTGGACGGCGGCCCGTGGCATCGGGCCCGGCTCGCGGCTCAGGACAGCCGGGACACCTGGCGCCAGTGGGTGTGGGAGTGGCCGGCCACCTCCGGCAATCACACGCTGGAGGTCCGTGCGACCGACGGGACGGGTGCCACTCAGACCGGCGAACGCGTCGGCACCGTCCCGGACGGTGCGACCGGCTGGCACTCGGTGGTGGTCGACGTGTCCTGACCCGCTCTCCCCCCGCAGGCACTGTCATTTTCGTCGACACCGTCCTGGTGCCCCCGCAGTGGCACCACAGGGACACCACGGACCGGCCGGGGTTGCGTCAGCGCCCCGGCCGGCCTCTGCCGTGCGCTGCCACGGTGAGCACTTCGGCGCCGCCCGGAGACGGCTGTGTCAGGCAGCGGAAACAGGTTCTCCCCCATTTCTGCCATCTGGCAGGCATGCGGCTCCGGCCGCTGCGCCGCACGGGGCACCCCGTACACCCGGACGTTCCAGATCACCGCCGCCGAAGGGCTCCTCGCCGCGCTACACTGCGCCGGAGCGGGCCTCCATCCCGTATCCGCGTCCGTAGCGGAAGGCGCCCGCTGATGTTCGCGACCCCCTTCACCGAGCTGCCGGTCGTGGACATCACGCCCCTGCGCCACAGCGACCATGCTGGGGAACGCGCCTGCGCCGTGGCCGAGTTGGGCCACGGCGCCCGTGAGAACGGATTCCTCTACCTGTCCGGCCACGGCATCGACCCGGCCCTCCTCGACCAGCTGCCCGCCGCAGCGAAGTCGTTCTTCGCCCAGCCCCTACAGGAGCAGAGGGCGTGCTGGATCGGGAACTCGTCCAACCGTCGCGGTTACGTCCCCGAGCCATGAGCCAAGGGACCAGACAGGACCGCGTGGTGGGCGCCGTGGTCGGTTCGGCGGTTGGCGACGCGCTCGGGGCGCCGTTCGAGTTCGGGCCCGCGGGTGTGTACGCGGACCGCTTCCCCGACGGCTTCGGCACGATGTGCGGGGGCGGTGGCTGGGATCCGGGCGAGGCGACGGACGATACGCAGATGGCCGTACTGGTCGGTGAGTCGCTGCTGGAGCGGGACGGGCTCGATCTGCCCGACATCTTCGACCGGTTCCGGCGGTGGGCGGCGGGTGAGCCGAAGGACATCGGCCTGCAGACCGAGTGCGTCCTGACGAGCGGCGACCCCTGGGACCGGGCCGCCGCTCTGCACTTCCAGGTCAACGGGCGGGCGGCGGGCAACGGTTCGCTGATGCGGGCCGCCACCTCCGCCGTGTACTTCGCGCGGACCAACGGCCCGGAGCCGGCGGCGCGGGCCACGACGATGGACGCCGCCCGCCGGATCGCGGCACTGACGCATGGCGACGGCGCCGCCTGGGAAGGCACAGCCGTCCTCCAAGAGCTGATCCGGGTGGCGCTGAACGGCGACGACCCGCTCGCAGCCGTGCCGGGCACCCTGGCCGACGTACACGACGACCGGCGCGAACGCTGGGCGACCGTCCTCGCACCGGGCTGGCATCCGGGTCTGGCGACGGAGTTCAACGGGGCGGTGTGGCCGTGCCTGGGGACAGCGGTCTGGGCGCTGCGCACGACACATACCTTCGAAGCCTCGCTGGCAGCGGCGATCGACGTCGGCGGGGACACCGACACGGTCGCGGCCGTGACCGGCGCCCTGACCGGGGCGGTGTACGGCATGGGCGCGATCCCGCCACGCTGGACGGAGCCCCTGCACGTCCCTCTACCGGGGTACGGGGACCGGGTTCTGCGCACACCCGAGCTGGCGGCCCTGGCCCGGCGTCTGGACGCCCAGGGATCATAAGATCCACGCGGCCCGAAATGTACACATAAGGCTGAGATAAGCGCAGAATGGTGGAGCAGGCGCCTACAGCACACTCCCCTCACACCGCGGTCGGGCCTGCAGGATCGAAGGAGACGACTCTCATGTCCAACGTCTCACACACCCGCGCTGACATCACCAGTCACCCGGATGTTTCCGAAATGCGGGAGCGCTATGCCCGCATGCTCGGTGGTCGCGATGTGGCGCTCGTCGACGGACCGGTGTTCCTCGTCGGTCTCTACTGCGCCGTCTCGCCCTGGGTACTTCACTTCACTGCAAGCCAGCCCACCCTCGTGCAGCACAACCTGATCATGGGGATCGCGATCGCGGTGCTGGGACTCGGGTTCACGGTGATGCCGGACCGGATGTACGGCCTGAGCTGGGCCATCTGCGCCATGGGTATCTGGATGATCATCTCGCCGTGGGTCGTCGCCAGCAGCCCCGACATGGGCGTCATCCTCAACAACGTCATCATCGGCGGTCTGGCCGTCCTGCTGGGGCTGGCCTGCGTTGGAGTGGCGATGAAGAGCAATCGAACCTAGGGGGGCACCCCCTGGCGGTCCCTGAACGACGAAGGAGCGTGAGCTTCCGGCCGGTCGGCACCCAGCGGACCGGCCGAGGCACGTCCGGGGAGGGTCCGCGGGGTACCACGTCCACCAGCAACCGTGCGCGGGCTACGCACGCTCCGCCCCCACGATCCGCGGCGCCGCATCCGCACGGGAAGGGGCGGGCTCGGGCAGGACCGCCGCAGGCGCCCCACCCGAGGCCCGGTCGACCGAACCCGCAGCACACACCCCGTCACCCCACCGAGCTGTACGCCACAACCCCCCGGAGCACCGCATCCGTTGCCTTGCGTGCAGTGCGCGCCACGGACCCGGCGCCCGCGCCCGGCGGCGCCGCGGCCGCGATCTGCCCCAGCACATCGATGACCTGCTTGCACCACCGTACGAAGTCCCCCGCGGGCATGTCCGCCTCGCGCAGCACCTCGTCCAGCGTCCGCCCCGACGCCCACATGTAGACGGCCCAGGCGAATCCGAGATCGGGTTCCCGCTGCCCGACCCCCTCCGCCTGGTTGATCTTGAAGTCCTCCTCGAGGGCATCGAGTCGTCCCCAGATACGGACCATCTCGGCCATCGCCGTCTTCGCCGGGCCGGACGGCAGCTTCGGCGCCACGGCATCGTCCGCCTGCCGCGCCTCGTACACCAGCGCAGACACACACGCGGCGAGCTCCGCCGGATTCAGCCCTTCCCAGACCCCTGCCCGCAGGCACTCGCTGGCCAGCAGGTCCAGTTCACCGTAGAGCCGGGCCAATCGCCGCCCGTGCTCGGTGACTTCATTGCCCCGCAGATAGTCGAGCTCGGTGAGGAGCGCCACGATCCGGTCGAAGGTGCGGGCGATCGTGTTCGTCCGCCCCTCGATCCGCCGCTCCAGCTGCTTCGTGTCCCGCTGCAGCCGGTGGTAGCGCTCCGCCCACCGCGCATGGTCCTCGCGCTCGTTGCACCCATGGCACGGGTGGGCCCGCAACTCGGCCCGGTAACGGGCGATCTGCTGGTCGTCGGCGGCCTCGGCCCGCCCCCTGCGGTGCCGCTCCGGCACGATGTGCCCCGCCTTGGTCCGCAGGGCCGACGCCAGATCGCGCCTGGACTGCGGCGACCGCGGGTTGAACGACTTCGGCACCCGCATCCGCTCCACCGCCTCGACCGGCACGGGGAAGTCGATCGACGCGAGCCGCTTGACCTGCCGCTCGGCGGTGAGCACCAACGGCCGCGGCCCGTCGTGGTATTCGAGCCCGCGATGCGTGTTGGCCCGCCCGGCGGGCAGCCCCGGGTCCAGCACCAGGGCCAGCCCGGCGAACTTCCCGGTCGGGACATGGATGACGTCGCCCGGCTTCAGCTTCTCCAACGACGCCGCTGCGGCGGCCCGCCGCTGTGACGCGCCGTGCTTGGCGAGTTCCGTCTCCCGGTCCTTCAGGTCACGGCGCAGCCGTGCGTACTCCTCGAAGTCGCCGAGGTGACAGGTCATGCCCTCGCGGTAGCCCTCGAGCCCCTCCTCGTTCCTCTGTACCTGCCGGGAGATCCCGACGACCGAGCGGTCGGCCTGGAACTGGGCGAACGAGGTCTCCAGCAGTTCGCGCGACCGGTGCCGCCCGAACTGCTGCACCAGGTTCACGGCCATGTTGTACGAGGGCCGGAAGCTGGACCGCAGCGGATACGTGCGCGTACCCGCGAGTCCGGCCAGCGCCCCCGGGTCCATGCCGCGCTGCCACAGCACCACCGCATGGCCCTCGATGTCGATCCCCCGCCGCCCGGCGCGCCCGGTCAACTGGGTGTACTCGCCCGGGGTGATGTCGGCGTGCTGCTCGCCGTTCCACTTGACGAGCTTCTCCAAGACCACCGATCGCGCGGGCATGTTGATGCCGAGGGCGAGGGTCTCCGTCGCGAAGACCGCCTTGACGAGCCCGCGTACGAACAGTTCCTCGACGACTTCCTTGAAGGTCGGCAGCATGCCCGCGTGGTGCGCGGCGATGCCGCGCTCCAGACCTTCGAGCCACTCGTAGTAGCCGAGGACATGGAGATCCTCGGGAGGGATGGAGGCGGTCCGCTCCTCGACGATCTCCCGCACCAGGCGGCGCTTGCTGTCGTCATTGAGCCGCAGTCCGGCCTGGAGACACTGCTGCACGGCGGCCTCGCAGCCGGCTCGGCTGAAGATGAACGTGATGGCGGGCAACAGGCCTTCGGCGTCCAGCCGGTCGATGACCTCGGGTCTGGACGGGGTCCAGATCCGGCTGCGCTGGCGCCGCTCGCGCTCCCGGTCGGCCTCCCTCACCATCTTTCCGCGGCGGCGCTCGCGCGGGTTGTATCCGCGCTGGCTCTCGATGCGGGCGAGCCGGACGAGGTCGGGGCTGACCTCGCGGCGGCCGACGCCGCGGCCGCCGTGGTCGGTCTCCTCCTCGAAGAGGTCGTACATCCGGCGGCCGGCCAGGACGTGCTGCCAGAGCGGCACGGGCCGGTTTTCGGCGACGATGACTTCGGTGTCACCGCGGACGGTGTCCAGCCAGTCTCCGAACTCCTCGGCGTTGGACACGGTCGCCGACAGCGACACCAGGGTCACCGAATCGGGCAGATGAATGATCACTTCTTCCCACACCGCGCCACGGAAGCGGTCGGAGAGGTAGTGCACCTCGTCCATCACCACATAGCCGAGACCGCGCAGTGCCTGGGAGCCCGCGTACAGCATGTTCCGCAGCACTTCGGTGGTCATGACGACCACGGGCGCGTCCCCGTTGACACTGTTGTCGCCGGTCAGCAGGCCGACCTTGTCCGCGCCGTAGCGCTTGACCAGATCGGTGAACTTCTGGTTGGACAGGGCCTTGATGGGCGTGGTGTAGAAGCACTTGCGGCCCTGGCGCAGCGCGAGATGCACGGCGAACTCGCCGACGATCGTCTTGCCCGACCCGGTCGGGGCCGCGACCAGCACCCCTTTACCCGCCTCCAGGGCCTTGCATGCATCGATCTGGAACGGGTCCAGACCGAACTCGTACAACTCGCGGAAGGGCGCGAGCGCCGTGGCCTGCTCGGCGGCGCGGATCCGGAAAGCCTGGTATCGCTCAGCTGGTGAGAGGTCCTCTGTCATCTTGGTTACGAGCCTACCCGTCGCCTCCGACAGTCAGCGCGATCTTTAATTCACTGTGCAAGAACCCTGGCCGCGCCCGGCACACAGGTCGCGGTGAGCGGAAGGGCGCCGAGCGGTTCACCGTCCGCATACGCGGTGACACCGGCCGCGGCCAGCTCGATCGACGAGACCCGGTGCACCGTGACCTGCGGATGGCCGAGGTGCGTGCCCTTGTAGACGCGGGGGAACACCTTGAGCAGGGTGGTACGGCTGCAGTCCCCGACGACGGTCACGTCGAAGAGCCCGTCGTCCATGACGGCGTCCGCACAAATCCGCATCCCGCCGCCGTACGTGGACCCGTTGCCCACGGCGATGAGCGTCGCCTCGATCTCCTGGACCGGCCCGCCGTCGAGCCTGATGCGGTACGGGATCGGTCTGAACGCGGCGAGTTCGGCGAGGATCGCCAGGTCGTACTTGAACCGCCCGCCGGCCCAGCGCATCCGGTTGCCCCGGTCGTTGACCCGGGAGTCGAAGCCGGAGGCGAGCACCGAACCGAACCATCGCTCCCCGACCCTGCCGAGGTCGATCTCGCGGACGCTGCCGCCCTTGAGCGCCTCGGCCGCGAGCCGTCCGGCCGCGGCCGGGTCCCGTATCGGCAGGCCGAGGGCGCGGGCGAAGTCGTTGCCGGTGCCGACGGCGACGACGCCGAGCGGTGTCATGGTCCCGGCGACGGCCTGGAGGGCGAGGGACATCATGCCGTCCCCGCCCACGGCTATCAGCGCACCGGTCCCGTCCGCGACGGCCTCACGGGCCCGCCGCAGCGCGTCGTCGGCGTCCTCGCCCAGTACCGTGCGCACGGAGAATCCTGCGGCCCGCAACGCGGAAGCGGCCGGCTGCGCGGCGTGCGCGCCCCGGCCGCGTCCTGCGGTGGGATTGACGAAAAGGGTGATCTCGCTGGTCACCCGGGGGACCTTACAAGGTCAGGTGATGTCGTCGTAACCGTTCACCCGGTCACGGTCCGGCCCCGCTTGTGCGGGCAGCGACCCGCCCGACGACACCGACTCGACCTCACCGATGTCCTCGGGGGTCAGGTCCAGCTCCGACGCCTCGTCATCGGCGGGTCCCGCCGCCGCGCGCAGTGCCTTGCGGCGGTCGTTGAGGAGCGAGACCGCCGTGGCGCAGAAGTACAGGACCCAGATCGGCCCGGCGAGGGCCAGCATGGTGAGCGGGTCCGTACTGGGCGTGGCCACGGCGGCGAAGACCGTGATTCCCATGATCATCCCGCGCCACCAGCCGAGCATCCGCTTGCCGGTGATGACCCCGCCGAGGTTCAGCATGACGAGCAGCAGGGGCAGCTCGAAGGAAAGTCCGAAGACCACCACCATGCGCGTGATCAGGTCCAGCAGGTCATCGAGCGGCAGCTGGTTGTCCAGGCCGGCCGGCGAGAAGTCCAGCAGGACCTTGGCCATCGTGGGCAGCGTCTTGTACGCGAAGAAGCCACCGGCGAGGAAGAGCGGGAAGCCCGCGCCGACGAAGGCGAGCGAGTACTTCTTCTCGTGCTTGTGCAGACCGGGGGCGATGAACGCCCACAGCTGGTAGAGCCAGATCGGCGACGAAAGGACGAGACCCGCCATGAGGGAGACCTTGAGCGCAAGGGTGAACGGCGTCAGCAGACCGTTCAGGACGATGCGCGCGCAGGTTCCGTCCTCCTGCTTCGCGAGTTCGGCGAAGCTCGACTGGCAACCGACCGCCTTGAGCACCGGGTCGGTGAAGAACTCGATGATCCCCTTGTAGAAGAACGCGGCGACGATCGTGACGGCGACGATCGCCAGCAGAGCCTTCGCCAGCCTGTTACGCAGCTCACGCAGGTGCTCCACCAGGGGCATGCGGCCCTCTGGGTCCGTCTCCTGCTTGCGGGCAGACTTGAGCAACCCACGTCCTCATCTCGTGCAGCAGGCCGTCACCATGACGGCGCCTGCGTCGGCCCGGTTGTCAGCGGTTGGTCGAGTCGGTCGGCTCGGCAACCGGACGTGAGCTCGTCACATCGCCGGGCGCGGCCTTGATGGTGCGCGGGGCGGCCTGGTCCTGGGCGGCGTCGTTCGGCGGGTCCGCAGGGGTGGCCGTCGCGGCACCCTCGGACTTCATGGCCTTGGCCTCGCTCTTGAGGATGCGGGCCGACTTGCCGAGCGAGCGAGCCATGTCAGGAAGCTTCTTCGCGCCGAACAGCAGAACAATGACGACGAGGATCAGGATGATCTCGGGAGCGCCGAGCCTTCCGAACATATGCGTGTACCTTCTCACCGAGGCAGCAGGGGTGGGGCTGATCGAGCGTCGGACAGACGTCCGATCTTCGTACTGTCAGCGATCGTATCCCGCAGGAGTAAACGCAGGGCAATACCCATGCATCCTTGCGATTACGGCCCATGCCTCGCTCTCAGGGCCGCCACCAGCAGCGTACCCTCCGAACCCGAGAAACAAGAGGCCCCGCCCGCCCCGGTCGACCGGTCCAGCGCACAGCTCCCTCGTCCGTGTCAGCGCAACGCCTCGCCGGTGGCGGCGAGATCGGTTGCGGCCCGTTCGAGATCCTCGGCCGCCCGGTTGATGCGCCGAGTGGTATGGGTCACCTGTCGCCCCAGGCGCTGGGCCTCGACGAACACCTTGATGGCCAGTACGCCGAGGACGGCGATCCCGAGGAATCCCAGGGCGATGGCGAGCATGGGCCAGAACATGCGCAGAGCCTCGATGTTGTCTAGGTGTCGCAGGAGCCGGGTGTCGGTGTGTCAGGAGTTCTGAAAGCTGGTGTGGAGGCGCAGCGTCCGCACGCCCCCACCCGTGAGGAGTTCCACTATCCGCTCCCCGGCGGGCTTACGGACGGCGGCACCGCACTCGGGGCAGGTGAACGAGTAGAACGTGGTGCGACGGCTGGAGCCGATGGCGAGGCGCAGGGCACCCGCCGCGAGCTCGAAGCGCCCGCGGCAGTCCGGGCAGGCCGCCTTGAACCGTACGGACTCCGGTACCAGCACAGTTGAGATACCCGACATCACAGACATGTTGCTCATATCTCCTCAGGTATTCGTGCAGGCAGGGCCGTCGTAGGCGGCGAGCGCTGCCCGCGCCGCCTGCTGCGCGCTCCGCGCCAGCTCCGGTGGGGCGACGATGCGCCCTTCCCCGCCGAGCCGCAGCGCAAGCCTGCGCAGCGACGCCGGATCGGGCGTGCGCAAGGTGATCCGCAGTCCGCCGTCGGCCAGTTCCTCCGCACTGTCGTGCGGGTAGTACTCGGCGACCCACCGGCCGCCGGGCCCGACCTCGATCACCACCTCGGGGTCCTCGGCCGCCGGCTGCACCAGCCCCTCGGACAGGTCCCGCAGTTCCAGCTCCGGCGGTGCGGACGGCTCGTCCAGCAGCCGGATCTCGGCGACCCGGTCGAGCCGGAACGTACGCCGGTCCTCGGAGGACCTGCACCAGGCCTCCATGTACGTATGCCCCACGGCGAACAGCCGGATCGGGTCCACCTCGCGCTCGGTGAGCTCGTCGCGCGCGGGTGAGTAGTACCGCAGCCAGAGCCGGCGCCGCTCCGAGATCGCCCGGTCGACATCGGCGAAGACGCCGCCCTCGGACTCGAAAGTGACCGAGAGCCGGGAGCTCGCCGCCCCGACCTCACCGGCCGCCGTCTCCAGCTTGGCGGTGGCCCGCAGCAGCGCCTGCCGGTCGCTCTCCCGCAGCCCCGGCAGCGTCGCCACGGCGCGCGCCGCGACCAGCAGGGCCGTCGCCTCGTCCGCCGCGAGCCGCAGCGGCTCCGCCACGTCGTCCGGGTTGTGCCACCAGATCCGGTCGCCGTCGGTGTCGATGTCCAGCAGATCGCCGCCCCGGAAGCTCGTCCCGCACATGGGCAGGACGTCGAGGTCCGAGATCAGCTCGTCCTCGGTGATCCCGAATGCCCGGGCCACGTCCTGCACATGGGCGCCGGGGCGCTCCCTCAGATACGTCACGAGGGACAGCATCCGGCGCGTCTGGTCGATCGCGTTCGTCGCCATGAATACGGTCCCTCCTCAGTCCTTGGCCACGGCGCGCAGCCGGTCCACCACATCGGCCCGCAGATCCGCGGGTTCCTGCACGACGACGTCCGGGCCGAACTCGACGAGCCAGGCGTCGAGACCGTGTCCGTACGGAATCTCCAACTCGTCCCAGCCGTCGCCGAGTTCCCGCACCGATATCGCCCGCGAGCGCAGCGGGTATCCGGAGCCGGACCGCAACCGGATCAGCGCGGTCCGGGTCGCCGTCTCCCCCGCCCAGCTCTCGACGGTCTCCCGGACGGTCACCACGTCGGGCACCTCGGCGGTGAAAACCCCGGCCCGCGAACGGACCCGGCCGGTGATCCTGGAGAGGCGGAACACCCGCTCGGCACGACGGTCCCGGTCCCAGCCGGCCAGATACCAGTGACCGCGCCAGCACTCGAGCGTCCAGGGCTCGACCTGGCGCTGCTCCGGGCGGGCGGCGTTGGCCTTGCGGTAGTCGAAGGTGACCGGACGGCGGTCCCGGCACGCCAGCATCAACGGCTCGAACGCTGCCTCATGGACCGGGATACGCGGTTCGAGGGCGCTGTGCACCTCGTACGCGTCCTCGGCCTCCGGCATCCCGGCGGCCCGAAGCTTCTGCAGCGCGCCACTGGCCGCGCCCGCGAGCCGGGCCTGCTGCCACACCTTTGCCGCCAGGCCGAGCGCCGCGGCCTCCTCGGCGTCCAGCGTGATCGGCGGCAGCCGGTTGCTGTCCCGGCGGGCCAGATAGCCGATGTCGCCGTCCAGGTTCTCCACGGTCTCGATGACCAGACCGAGCTCGCGCAGATCATCCTTGTCCCGCTCGAACATCCGGTTGAAGGCGTCGTCGGAGCCCGCTTCCAGATAGGCCTCGATGGACCCGCGCAGCTCGCGCTTGCTGAGCGGGCGCCGGGTCCCCAGCAGGCACAGCGCCAGGTTCATCAGCCGCTCGGCCTTGGCAATCGCCATCGGCGCCCTTTCTCTACGTGCTCTACGACCCTCGACCGTACCGCTCCGGAGTGTCCGGACAAAAGCGAGGAGGGTGCCGGAGATCTCGGCGCCGCGGAAGCGGCCAAGATCTTCAGCACCCTCCTGGAGTCCACGCTCCACGGAACGAGGGCCCGTGCGGTCCCGCACGGGCCCTCGTGATGTGTCCGCGGGACGGATCAGACGGCGATCAGATCACAGACGAAGATCAGCGTCTCGCCGGGGGCGATACGGCCGCCGGCGCCGCGGTCACCGTACGCAAGGTGCGCGGGGATGGTCAGCTGGCGACGGCCGCCGACCTTCATGCCCTGCACGCCCTGGTCCCAGCCGGAGATGACCTGACCGACACCGAGCTGGAACTGCAGCGGGGTGCCGCGGTTCCACGAGGCGTCGAACTCCTCGCCGGTGGAAAAGGCCACGCCCACGTAGTGGACCTTGACCATGTCGCCGGCCTTGGCGACCGCACCGTCGCCCTCCCAGATGTCCTTGATCTCCAGGTCGGCCGGCGGCTCGCCGCCCGGGAAGTCGATCTCGGGCTTCTCGATGCTCACTGAACTGCTCCTCCACATGAATAACTGGGCAACCGGGACAGTCTTACATCTTTGCCAGCAGGTCCACGGCGAAGACCAGCGTGGAGTTGGCGGGGATGGACTGCTGAGCCTTGCCGCCGAAGGCCTGGTCCGGCGGGATGACCAGCAGGACACGGCTGCCGATCTTCTTGCCGATCAGCCCGTTCTTCAGACCCTTGAGGGTCACCTGGGCCAGCGGGAAGGTCTGGGTCTTGCCCGTGGCGTACGTGCTGTCGAACGTCTTTCCGTCCTTCCACAGCAGGCCCACATAATTCACGACGACGCTGTCGGTCTCCTTGATGACCTCACCCTTGGACTCCAGGATGTAGTTGGAGACCAGCTTCGTCGGCGGGTCGGTCTTCTCCGGGATCTTGACCGTCGGAGCCTTGCCGTCGGTGTTGGTACCCACCTTCGGCAGGTCGGCGTTGTCCTGGGCGACCGCGGTGCCCTTGGCGGACGCCGGGATCGTCGTCGCCTTCAGGATGTCCACGACGAAGACGAGAGTGGCGTTCGGCTTGATGTCGCCCTGGCCCTGCGCGCCATAACCGAGGTCCGGCGGAATGACGAGCTGGACGCGGCTGCCGACCTTCTTCCCGAGAAGCCCCTGGTCCCAGCCCTTGATGACCATGCCGGCACCGAGGGTCAGATCGAACGGCTGCTTACGGTCGAAGCTGTTGTCGAACGGCTTCGTGGAGTCCCACGCCTGCCCCAGGTAGTTGACCTGGATCGCGTCGCCGTTCTTCAGCGCCGCGCCCTTTCCCTCACTGACGACACGCGTCTTCAGATCCTTGGGAGGATCGCCTTCTCCCTTGGACAGAGTGGGCTTCTCACCGAACTTCGCACCCGCGGTGATCGCGGGAAATGCGTTATTCGAGGCGGAGGCTGAAGCGGAGGCGGATCCCTTGCCGTTGCCGCCACACGCCGCTGTCAACAGCAGCAGGGGGACAACGAGAAGGCCGGCAAGTCGGCGCACTGGTTCCTCAGATCTCAGACGGCACAGTTGATTGGGTCCCCGACACTCTAGGGCGTGCACAGGGCCCCGCACGAGGAACGTACGGGGCCCGAGTCGCACAGCAGCCGAGGCGCGTCCTGCGCCTGGTCACATACCCGCGATCAGCTTCTCCACTCGATCGTCCACGGAACGGAACGGGTCCTTGCACAACACCGTGCGCTGCGCCTGGTCGTTGAGCTTGAGGTGGACCCAGTCGACGGTGAAGTCCCGCCGCTGCTCCTGGGCCCTTCGGATGAAGTCACCGCGCAGCCGCGCCCGGGTGGTCTGCGGGGGCACGGACTTGCCCTCGAAGATCTTCAGGTCGTTGCAGATGCGGGCGGCCTGCCCCTTCCGCTCCAGCAGGTAGTACAGCCCGCGGCGCCGGTGGATGTCGTGGTAGGCGAGGTCTATCTGGGCGACCCGCGGATGCGACATCGTCATGTTGTGCTTGGCCCGGTACCGCTCGATGAGCTTGTACTTCATCACCCAGTCGATCTCGGTCCCGACCCGGTCGAGGTCCTCGGTCTCGACCGCGTCGAGCGTACGGCCCCACAGCTCCAGGACCTGTTCGACGGTGCCGGTGCGGATGCCGCGGCGGTCGACGAAGTCCACGGCCTTCTCGTAGTACTCCCGCTGCACCTCGATGGCGGACGCCTCGCGGCCGCTGGCGAGGCGCACCTTGCGCTGCCCGGTGATGTCGTGACTGACCTCACGGATCGCCCGGATCGGGTTCTCCAGCGTCAGATCACGCATCACCGTGCCCGCTTCGATCATGCGGAGTACCAGGTCCGTCGCGCCGACCTTGAGCAGCATCGTCGTCTCGGACATGTTGGAGTCACCGACGATGACATGGAGGCGGCGGTACCGCTCCGCGTCCGCGTGCGGTTCGTCACGGGTGTTGATGATCGGACGAGAGCGCGTCGTCGCGGAACTGACGCCCTCCCAGATGTGCTCGGCACGCTGGCTGACGCAGTAGACCGCGCCGCGCGGGGTCTGCAGCACCTTGCCCGCACCACAGATCAGCTGCCTCGTGACGAGGAAGGGAATGAGGATGTCCGCGAGCCGGGAGAATTCTCCGTGCCGCGCCACGAGGTAGTTCTCGTGGCACCCGTAGGAGTTTCCCGCCGAATCGGTGTTGTTCTTGAAGAGGTAGACGTCGCCCGCGATTCCCTCCTCGTGCAGGCGGCGTTCGGCGTCGACAAGCAGGCCTTCGAGAATGCGCTCGCCGGCCTTGTCGTGGGTGACCAGCTCGGTCAGATTGTCGCATTCGGGGGTTGCATATTCCGGATGCGATCCCACGTCGAGGTAGAGGCGGGCGCCGTTCCGCAGAAAGACATTGCTGCTGCGGCCCCATGACACGACACGGCGGAAGAGGTAGCGCGCCACTTCGTCAGGAGACAGTCGGCGCTGTCCCCTGAACGTGCACGTGACGCCGTACTCGTTCTCCAGCCCGAAAATGCGGCGGTCCATGACTGAACATTACGCCTGATGGCCCGAGCTGAAACCGGGTTGGACAGCACCGTTTCGATCGTTTTCCGATCGCTGCGCGGAAACGTCCGTACGCCCGGGAACTGCGAGGACCCTTCCCGTCGCCAGCAGAACCATCAGTGCGGCCACTCCACCGGCCCCCGCGACGGCGAAGCTCCACGCCGTACCGCCCAGCTCGACGGCCGGGCCCGCCAGGGCCGTTCCCGCCGCCGCGCCCACCCCGAACGTCGTCACGAGCCAGGAGAATGCCTCCGTCACCGTGCCCCGCGGAGCATGCCGGTCCACCACGATGAACGAACACGCGATCGCCGGCGCCAGGAACACCCCGGCGAGCGCGGCCAGGGCGGTCATCGCCACCACATCCGGTGTCAGCATCAGCGGCAGATAGCCGAGGGCCAGCAGCGCGACGATGACCCGCAGCCGGCGCTCCGGCGCTCCGGCCCACTGACGTGCCCCGTACGCCGCCCCGCCGATCAGCGCGCCGAGACCGAGCGCGGCCATCAGCCAGCCGTAGACCGCCTCCCGGCCGTGGTCGTCGGCGTACGCGACGCCCGCCACCGTGATCGAGCCCAGCGCGACCCCGACGAAGAAGAAGGAACCGAGAAGCGCCAGCAGCCCCGGCGAGCGGAGCGCACCCAGCCAGTGCGCCTCGCGGGGCGCCGAGCGCCAGGTACGGGAGGGCTCCGACACCACCACGGAGAGCGCGCCCAGCACTCCTATCGTGTTGATGACGAGCAGCGCGGCGGCGGGCGACCAGAGCGAGACCAGCACCGTCACCAGCAGCGGGCCCACGGTGAACATGACCTCCTGGGCCACGGCGTCCATGGCGTACGCCCGGTGCACCCGGTCCTCCCTCCCCAGGACCGTCGGCCACAGCGCCCGCAGACCGCCCTCCAGCGGCGGCGTGAACACCCCTGCCACGATCACGGCCCCGTACGCCAGCGGAAGCGATCCGAGGCCCACCAGAGCCAGCAGGGACATGCCCAGCGCGGAGACGGCGGACGCGGGGAGCTGGACGCGCGGCTGGCCGTACAGGTCCACCGCCCGGCCCAGCAGGGGCTGCCCGACCGCCGTGGCGAGGCCGTACACCGCCGCGAGCGCCCCCGCGAGGGTGTAGCTGCCGCCCTCGGCCCGGGTGAACAGGACGATCGCGATGTGGGCGGTGCCGCTCGGCAGGCGTCCCACCAGCGTGCCGATCAGCAGCCGCGCGGCATGCCGCGCCCGGAGGATGTCCAGATATCCCGCGGCCATGTCCGCCCCTCTCCGCCGGGCGCCTTCCGGACACCTGAGGTTTTACGTATAACGTCGAGGCTCATACGTACCATGTGCTCTGTCCTCAGGTCCACCTCACCGCCCGCACCAGCACCGCACCCGCCCAGTCCGGAGGCCCCCGTGACCAGCGCATCCCAGCCCGCCCCGGCCCGGCCCACCAGCCGCGACGTCGCGCGGGCCGCAGGCGTCTCCCAGGCCACCGTCTCGCTCGTCCTCGGCGGCAAATGGCGCGGCAGGGTCTCCGAGGCGACCGCCGCGCGCGTCCGCGCCGCCACCCAGGACCTCGGCTACCGGCCCAATCTCGCCGCCCGCAGCCTCCGCCTCGGCCGCACCAGGACCGCGCTGCTGGTCGTCCCGGCGCTCACCAACGAATTCTTCGCGCGGGTCTACACCGGCGCCGCCGCCGTCGCCGCCGCACACGACTTCGGGGTCGTCCTCTACCCCTCCCCCGACGGCACCGGTCCGGCCAGGGACCCCTTCGCCTCCGCCCGCGCCGCCCTCGACGGGGTCATCGCCTCGTCCATGGCCGCCGACGCCCTCGACGCCCTGCGCGGCGCCGGCCTGCCTCTGGTCATGCTGGACAGCGACCCCGCGGACACCGGCGTCGCGGCCCGGGTCAACCTCGACATCGCCGACGGCATGCGGCAGGTGACGGACCATCTCCTCACCCTCGGCCACCGCCGCTTCCTGCACCTGGCGTCGGCCATCGACTCCTGGACCTTCGCCGTTCGCGCCGGGGCCGTCCGCGACACCCTGCGAGGCGTGCCCGGCACCTCCGTACGGACCGTCCCGGCAGCGCTCGACGTACGGGCCGGCCGGGAAGCCACGGAACACGCTCTGGCCGCCCCCGGCCCCCGGCCGACCGCGATCATCTGCGACGATGACATCCTCGCCGCGGGCGCCTGCAAGGCCGCCCGCCGGCTCGGCCTGCGGGTCCCCGACGACCTCTCCGTCACCGGCTTCGACGACCTGGCTCTGGCGACCGCCGTCGAACCCGAACTCACCACCGTTCAGCTCCCCGCCGAGCAGGTCGGCGAGCGCGGCATGACCGCCCTCCTGTCCGTGCTCGACGGCTGCCCGGCCGAATCAGGCAGCCTGCCGGTGCAGCTGGTCGTCCGCGGCTCCTCCGGGCCCCCACCGTCCCGTTCATGACGATGCCCCGGCCCACCGCGAACGGTGGACCGGGGCACGGGAACATCCGGCAGGGCTACTCCTCGGACGACTCCGGGGACGCCGGCGGCTCCGCGGACTCGGCAGCCCCCGCCGACTTCGTGACATCGGTGGGAGCCTCGCCGTCCTCCAGGTCCGACGGGGCATCCGTCGGCGTGGCCCCGCCGTCGGCCTCCAGCAGCCGCGCCAGCTGCCGCCCGACGATCCGCTTGAACTTCCGCTGCTGAGGCCGCGTCCGGTCCAGGACCGCCACCTCGAGCCGCTCCGCGGGAATCTCCCGCTCGCTCCCGTTGGGATCACGGGACAGTGCCTGCACAGCCAGCTTGAGCGCCTCCGCCAGCGTCATTCCGTCACGGTGACGCTGGTCCAGGAACGTGCTGATCTGTTCCGCATTGCCGCCCACCGCGACCGAACCGTGCTCGTCCACGATCGAGCCGTCGTGCGGCAGCCGGTAGATCTGATCGCCCTCGGGCTCGACGCCCACCTCGGCGACCACCAACTCCACCTCGTACGGCTTCTCCGCCGCACTGGAGAAAATGGTGCCCAGGGTCTGCGCATAGACGTTGGCCAGCCCACGGGCCGTCACATCATCGCGGTCGTAGGTATATCCGCGAAGATCGGCGTAACGGACGCCGCCGATACGCAGATTCTCGTACTCGTTGTACTTACCGGCGGCAGCGAAACCGATCCGGTCATAGATCTCGCTGAACTTGTGCAGCGCACGGGACGGATTCTCGCCGACGAACACAATGCCGTCGGCGTACTGCAGCACAACCAGGCTGCGACCACGAGCAATGCCCTTCCGGGCGTATTCCGCCCGGTCGGCCATGGCCTGCTGAGGTGAGACATAGAACGGCGTCGACACCGGCTATCCGTCCCTTTCTGTCAGTGACGAGTGCATCGAAGAAGCCCCGGGATCCGGATCAGAGCAGCGCGGCGCGCGGGCCGTCGGGCTGTTCCATCCGGCGCTCCAGGATCGACCGCGCGATGTCGGAGGAATCCGCGTCGGTGAGCCTCCGGAAGCCCTCGTCGGTGATGACGGTGACAATCGGATAGATCCGCCGGGCCACATCGGGGCCGCCGGTCGCCGAGTCGTCGTCCGCGGCGTCGTACAGCGCCTGCACGACCAGGGTGAGCGCCTCCTGCTCCGTCAGGTCCTCGCGGTAGAGCTTCTTCATCGACCCGCGGGCAAAGATCGACCCGGAGCCGGTGGACGCGTAGCCCTGCTCCTCGGAACGGCCACCGGTGACGTCGTACGTGAAGATCCGGCCCTTCTCGCGGTCGACGTCGAAGCCGGCGAAGAGCGGAACCACGGCGAGACCCTGCATGGCCATGGCCAGATTGCTGCGGATCATCGTGGAGAGCCGGTTCGCCTTGCCCTCCAGGGAGAGCTGGGCCCCCTCGACCTTCTCGAAGTGCTCCAGTTCCAGCTGGAAGAGCTTGACCATCTCCACGGCGAGCCCGGCCGTACCGGCGATGCCCACCGCCGAGTACTCGTCGGCCGGGAAGACCTTCTCGATGTCGCGCTGCGCGATCATGTTGCCCATGGTCGCCCGCCGGTCACCGGCGAGCACCACACCACCGGCGAACGTCGCGGCGACGATGGTCGTCCCGTGCGGCGCCTCGATCACCCCCTGCAGGGGCGGCAGCTGCCGTTTGCCCGGGAGCATCTCGGGAGAATGGTCGGACAGGAAGTCCATGAACGAAGAGGATCCCGGCGTCAGGAAGGCAGCTGGTAGACGCCCGGTGCTACGAGTGTTGGCTTCCACGCGTTTCCCTCCAGGTATGCGATGGCCCTGCGCAAGGTGTCAGGATCATCCCCCATCTTGCCGATGGCCGAATTGCAGTTGAAGCACAGTACGCCCCGGACCCTACCCGTCTCGTGACAGTGATCAACATGCACGGCGGGGGCAGCCAGACAGATCGTGCAGATGCCCATCTGCGACGAGATCATCTCATCGCGCTCGGCTTCGGTCATGCCGTACTGACGCTTCAGGTGGCCCGCACGCGCCTGAACGGCCCTGCACGCTTTGCAGCGCGTCGACAGGCCGTCGGAGGCGGATTCATTGCGGTGCCACCCGCTGCGGGGCTTCACCTCACCACAGGTCCTGCAATGCTTGTGCCCGTCCGGCACATCCACCTTGACGCGGACCGTCTTACCGTGTGCCTCCTGGCGGCGCTTGTAGTAGTCGGCAGCGCATTCGCGGCAAGTCGTCTGCAGCCCGTCGGCCCGAGACTTGTTTGCCGCGAATGCGCTGGCAGGGCGTTCCTGCTGGCATGTCGAGCACTTCTTACAGATGTCCAACTTGGACATCATTGCCCGCCTTTTTGCACAAATGACCGCACGAAGTCCTCGGCGTTCTCCTCCAAGACGTCGTCGATTTCGTCCAGAACCGAGTCGACATCGTCGCTCAGCTTCTCCTGCCGCTCCTTGAGGTCGTCGGCAGCCTGCGCGTCCTGCGCCTGCTCCTCGACCTCCTCGGTGGAGCGTGTCGCCTTCTGCTGTCCGCCGCCGGTGTCCTTGGTCGCCATGTAGCTCACCCCGCTCGGTTCGAAGCACTTGATCAGACCCTACCCACGAGGTCCGACATTGGCCCGGTAGTTCCCTACAACGCCCGGGGACCATCTCGATGATTCCCAGTCGGCGGCTGTTTCAGCCGCCCGAGAGCACTCGGACCAGCTCCTCCGCCGTGCGACAGCGGTCCAGGAGCTCCTTGACGTGGTTACGGGTCCCCCGGAGCGGTTCCAGGGTGGGGACCCGCTGCAGCGAGTCATGGCCCGGCAGATCGAAGATGACCGAGTCCCAGGAGGCCGCGGCGACGTCGTCCGCGTACTGCTCCAGGCAGCGACCGCGGAAGTACGCCCTGGTGTCCTCAGGGGGCTTCGTACGGGCCTCCTCGACTTCGCGCTCGTCCAGCAGGCGTTTCATCTTCCCGCGGGCCGCGAGACGGTTGTAGAGGCCCTTCTCGGGCCTCACATCGGCGTACTGGAGGTCCACCAGGTGCAGCCGGGCCGCGTCCCAGTCCAGGCCGTCGCGGCGGCGGTAGCCCTCCATGAGCTCCCGCTTGGCGATCCAGTCGAGCTCGCCCGACAGGCTCATCGGATCGTTCTCCAGGCGGTTGAGGGTGTCCTCCCAGCGGATCAGGATGTCCTTGGTCTGCTCGTCGGCGTCCGCCCCGTACCGCTCCTCGACGTATTTGCGGCCCAGCTCGAAGTACTCCATCTGGAGCTGTACCGCGGTGAGTGTCCGGCCACTACGGAGCGTGATCGGATGCTGCAGGGTCGGGTCGTGGGAGACCTGGTGCAGGGTGCGCACCGGCTGGTCGACGGCGAGATCGACGTTGATGAAGCCGTCCTCGATCATGGACAGGACGAGCGCCGTGGTGCCGAGCTTGAGATAGGTGGAGATCTCCGACAGATTCGCATCGCCGATGATCACATGGAGTCGGCGGTACTTCTCGGCGTCGGAGTGGGGTTCGTCGCGGGTGTTGATGATGGGGCGCTTGAGGGTCGTTTCGAGACCGACCTCGACTTCGAAGTAGTCCGCCCGTTGGCTGATCTGGAAGCCGTGCTCGTGGCCGTCCTGGCCGATTCCCACGCGGCCCGCGCCGGTGACGACCTGGCGGGAGACGAAGAACGGGGTCAGGTGGCGCACGATGTCGGAGAACGGGGTCTCCCGCTTCATCAGGTAGTTCTCGTGCGTGCCGTACGAGGCACCCTTGTTGTCGGTGTTGTTCTTGTAGAGGTGGATGGGCTGGGCGCCGGGGAGCTGGGCCGCGCGCTCGGCGGCCTCGGCCATGACGCGTTCGCCGGCCTTGTCCCAGAGGACGGCGTCCCGCGGGTTGGTGACCTCCGGCGAGCTGTACTCGGGGTGTGCATGGTCGACGTAGAGCCGGGCACCGTTGGTGAGGATGACATTGGCGAGGCCGATGTCCTCGTCGGTGAGCTGGCTGGAGTCGGCGGTTTCGCGGGCGAGGTCGAAGCCTCGCGCGTCGCGCAGCGGATTCTCCTCCTCGAAGTCCCAGCGGGCGCGTCGCGCCCGGTGCATCGCCGCCGCGTACGCGTTGACGATCTGGGACGAGGTGAGCATGGCATTGGCGTTGGGGTGCCCGGGCACGGAGATGCCGTACTCCGTCTCGATGCCCATTACTCGCCGTACGGTCATGCGGCCCTCCTTGCCCGGCGGCGTTCCCTTCCGGGATCGGCGCTCAAGTACCGCTGCTTGTCCGGTGCGTGTGCGGTGCCCGTCCCCGCACTGCGCGACTGGCGGTACGGAAGAGCCTAGAGCGCCTCTGCGCTGGTGGGGAGATCAATTACGTCATTGCTCCGGTGTCGTGGGAGCTGTCCGGAAAGCAACCGGCTGCGGATGCCCGGCCGGGCATCCGCAGCGGGTCTGCGTTCTACAGGTACTGCCCGGTGTTTGCCACCGTGTCGATGGAGCGACCGGTGTCTGCGCCCTGCTTTCCGGTGACAAGGGTACGGATGAAGACGATCCGCTCGCCCTTCTTGCCGGAGATCCTGGCCCAGTCGTCGGGGTTGGTGGTGTTGGGAAGGTCCTCGTTCTCCTTGAACTCGTCCACACACGCCTGGAGGAGATGGGAGACGCGAAGGCCCTTCTGGCCTTGGTCGAGGAAGGCCTTGATGGCCATCTTCTTGGCCCGGTCGACGATGTTCTGGATCATCGCGCCGGAATTGAAGTCCTTGAAGTACAGGACTTCCTTGTCGCCGTTGGCGTACGTGACTTCGAGGAAGCGGTTCTCCTCGGACTCGGTGTACATCCGCTCGACGACGGACTGGATCATGGCGTGAGCTGCGGCTTCCTTGGAACCCGCGTGCTCGGCGAGATCGTCGGCGTGCAGCGGCAGAGAAGGCGTGAGGTACTTCCCGAAGATGTCCTTCGCTGCCTCCGCGTCCGGACGCTCGATCTTGATCTTCACATCGAGACGGCCGGGCCGCAGGATCGCGGGGTCGATCATGTCCTCGCGGTTGGAGGCGCCGATCACGATGACGTTCTCCAGGCCCTCCACTCCGTCGATCTCGGCGAGCAGCTGGGGGACGATGGTGTTCTCCACGTCCGAGCTGACACCGGATCCGCGGGTGCGGAAGAGGGATTCCATCTCGTCGAAGAAGACGATGACGGGGGTACCCTCGCCGGCCTTTTCGCGGGCCCGCTGGAAGACGAGACGGATGTGCCGCTCGGTCTCACCGACATATTTGTTGAGGAGCTCCGGACCCTTGATGTTGAGGAAGTAGCTCTTTCCGGCTGGCTGGCCGGTGACTTCCGCGACCTTCTTGGCCAGGGAGTTGGCGACGGCCTTGGCGATGAGTGTCTTGCCGCAGCCGGGCGGACCGTAGAGCAGGATGCCCTTCGGCGGCCGCAGTTCGTGCTCCTTGAAGAGGTCGGGGTGGAGGTAGGGCAGCTCGACTGCGTCCCGGATCAGCTCGATCTGCTCGCCCAGGCCGCCGATCTTGCCGTAGTCGATGTCCGGAACCTCTTCGAGGACGAGCTCCTCGACCTCGCTCTTCGGGACCACTTCGTAGACGTAACCGGACCTGGGTTCGAGCAGGAGCGCATCGCCGGGCCGGATGTTGATGTCGAGGAGCGGTTCGGCGAGCCGTACCACTCGTTCCTCGTCGGTGTGCCCGATGACCAGGGCGCGCTCGCCGTCCTCGAGGATCTCCTTGAGGGTGACGATGTCCCCGGCCCGCTCGAATTCCATGGCCTCGACCACGTTGAGCGCTTCGTTGAGCATGACTTCCTGGCCGCGCCGGAGGTCGTCGATCTCGACACTGGGACTGACGTTCACCCGGAGCTTGCGGCCCCCGGTGAAGATGTCGCAGGTGCCGTCCTCGTTGCCCTGCAGGAAGACTCCGAAGCCGGCCGGCGGCTGTGCGAGCCGGTCGACTTCCTCCTTGAGGGCCACGATCTGGTCGCGGGCCTCGCGCAGGGTGTTGGCGAGCCGTTCGTTCTGTGCGGACACGCCTGCGAGGTTCGTCTGCAACTCGACGATCCGCTCTTCGAGAATCCTCGTATGGCGCGGAGAGTCGGCGAGCTTACGTCGCAGGACGGCGATTTCCTGCTCAAGATAGGCGACCTGGCCGGCTGGGTCTTCGGACCCCCGCCCGGGCCGGATGCCGCGGTTGATGTCGTCGTCGTGGGCTGCCACGGTCCTCACCTCCTCCAAGGGGAGCTGGACGCTTCCTGACCCTACCTGGGTGGGTGATGATTGAAACCCCTAGATCACAAAGACTGCGGGGTGTGTCCGATCTTCACCCTTGCGCTCTCCCTCACGCCAGGGGAATACCCACCGTTCAACATCGGAAAGCGGCCGGTTGTATCGTCGAACCGGTCAACACCCGTCAGGGCTGGCTATTTTTGGTTCGGATACGCAGGGAACGGCAGGAAAAATGACCGTGCAGCAGGACGCTCCCACCGGAAGCGACACGCAGGACCTGGAGGTCTGGATCGACCAGGACCTCTGCACGGGAGACGGGATCTGCGTCCAGTACGCGCCCGAGGTCTTCGAGCTGGACATCGACGGTCTGGCGTACGTGAAGAGCGGCGACGACGAGCTGCTGCAGGACAAGGGGGCGACGACGCCCGTTCCGCTTCCGCTGCTTCAGGACGTGGTCGATTCGGCCAAGGAGTGCCCGGGCGACTGCATTCATGTACGTCGTGTTTCGGACAGGGTCGAGGTCTACGGCCCCGACGCAGCCTGATCCGCCGGCTCCGGCCCGCCGGGTACGGGGAGTGACCGGTCAGGCGCTGTTCGCTTCGCTCTCCGCGGCGCGGACGAAGGCGCCGTTGCGCCACTGCCAGGTCACCTTTTCCTGCTGGTCGGGACAGCAGCGCGGGATCTCGGGCGAGGAGTAGCCGAGGAGTGTGGCGGAGATGATTCCGTCACGCACGGTGAAGTCGCCGATGCTCATCTTCTGGGCGGGGTCCACCAGGGTCGCAACGACCCGGGGTGCGGCCCCGCTTCCCTGTGTGAGGACATAGACGCCGCTCGGCGGGGTGCCGGATCCGGCCGCGCAGTGGACCACGGCGACGGTTTCCGGCCGGTCGTCGCCGTCGAGGTCACCGGGAACCTGCTTGGCGACGGTGCTTCCCACCGTCCCGCAGTCCAGCGGGAAGGTCGCCCGGGCCGGATCGGGGGCGGCCGCGGGCGCGGTGCCGTGCTGCGTGGCGGTGCGGTTCGGGGGCGAGGCCGAGGCGGTGGTGGCATCGGGCTGGAGCATGCCCGCTGCCGCGACGACGGCGGCCATGGCGGTCGCGGTCACGAGCCACTGCATCGGCCTGGTGTCGGTGTGCGCGAGGTCCGGGAGCTCGGAGGTCTGCACGCGGGATGTCTCCTGTGGTTCCTGTGGTGCGGCGATGCCGGGAAGGCGGGCGTCAGCCGTGGCGTGGGGGTGGCCAGCATCGTGCCACACCTCACAGGGTGGTGGAACGGTGGGGTCGGTACGGAATCGGATTCCGTGCGCAGCCCCGTGCCGGCAGCCTCCGCACGGGCAACGAATGGGCGCCGCCGCGGAGTTCCCGGGTCGGTCCGGGAACTCCGCGGCGGCGCCGGTGCGTTGTGCGGGGTCAGCCGCGGGAGGAGGAGCCGCTCTGGCTGCCGGGACCGTCGTAGTCCTCACCGTACGCGCCCTTGGCGGGCCGGCGGCGGCGCAGCGGGGCCTCCACACCGTCGGCCAGGCGGCGCGCGGTGACGAGGAAGCCGGTGTGGCCGATCATGCGGTGGTCCGGGCGGACCGCGAGACCCTCGACGTGCCAGTTGCGGATCATCGATTCCCAGGGCTGTGGTTCGGCGAAGCAGCCGATCTCACGGATGGACTCGACGGTCCGGGCGAGCTGGGTGGTGGTCGCGACGTAGGCGCAGAGGATGCCGCCGGGGACGAGCGCCTTGGAGACGGCCTCCAGGCATTCCCAGGGGGCGAGCATGTCGAGGATGACCCGGTCGACATCGGTGTCGGAGAGGTTGTCCTGGAGGTCGCCGACGGTGAGCTGCCACGCGGGGTGCGGCTCGCCGAAGTAGCGCTCGACGTTTTGCTGGGCGATCTCCGCGAAGTCCTCGCGGCGCTCGTACGAGTGCAGCATGCCCTGGTCGCCGATGGCGCGGAGCAGGAAGGTGGAGAGCGAGCCGGAGCCGACGCCGGCTTCCACGACGCGGGCGCCGGGGAAGATGTCGGCGAACGCCAGGATCTGCCCCGCGTCCTTGGGGTAGACCACGGCGGCGCCGCGGGGCATGGACAGGACGTAGTCGGGGAGCAGGGGGCGCAGCGCGAGGTAGGCGACGTTTCCCGTGGTTCGGACCACACTGCCCTCGGGAGCACCGATCAGCTCGTCGTGCGGGAAAGAACCCTTGTGGGTGTGGAAGTTCTTTCCGGCTTCGAGCGTGAAGGTGTAGTGGCGTCCCTTGGGGTCGGTGAGCTGGACCTGGTCCCCGACCTTGAAGGGCCCGCGTCGGCGGGCGGCACCGGTCGGTTCAGACATGTGACCAGCGTACCGGTGTTTCCAGGGGCTCCGACCGCGCAGGAGAGCCCGGCCAGCCCGGCCGGACAGTCAGTCCTCACGACCTCCCCCACGATGGGGAGTGGGGGAGGCCGTCAGGCGGCGGGGCGGGCCATGGCGGCGACGAAGGCGCGTTCGACGTCGGCGGTGGAGAGGACTCCGTAGATCTCGCCGGTCTCTTCGAGAACCAGGTATTCGGTGGCGGGGTTGGCCTTCAGGGTGTCGAGGAGTTCTTCGCCGGTGAGTTCGGCGGAGACCATCATTCCGGCGGTCAGATCCTGGGCGAGGGCGCTGACGGCGACCCAGGGGCGGCGGTGTTCGGGGATGGAGACGATGGCGGCCTCGCGGACGACGGCCTTCGGGTCGCCGTGTCCGTCGACGACGACGAGGGCGCGGGCACCTGCCTCGTTGGCGCGGCGGAGCGCTTCGGAGAGGGGGGTGGCGGCTTCCACGGGGACGGCGCGGCGGGTGAGGGTTCGGGCGCGCAGGTCGGGGAGGTGTTCGCGCAGGCGGGCCATGCGGAGGCTGTTGCCCGCTCCGGTCCAGATGATGGCGGCGAGGATCGCGGCGAGCAGGGCGTTGGTGACGGTGTCCATGCCGCTGACGTCGTCGGGGTTGTTCCCGAGCCCGCCGATGCGGGTGAGGACCGGGAGCCCGATGAGGACGGCGACGGCGAGAGCGCGCCCGACCCAGGCGGCGGCGACGGTGCCGCTCATGGCGCGGCCGGTGATCTTCCAGACGACGGCACGGAGCATCCGGCCGCCGTCGAGCGGGAGGCCGGGCAGCAGGTTGAAGGCGGCGACGATGAGGTTGGAGATCATCAGTCCGGCGAGCAGGACGCCGGGGACGGTGCCGGGTTCGACGAACTTCATGGCGACATAGAAGACGCCGGCGAGTACCAGGGAGAGCAGGGGACCGACGAAGGCGAGTACGAATTCGCGGCCGGGAGTCTCGGACTCCCTCTCGATCTCGGAGACGCCGCCGAAGAACTGCAGCTGGATGCGGCGCACGGGGAGCTTGTAGCGGAGCGCGGCGACCGTGTGCGCGAGTTCGTGGACGAGCACGGAGGCGTAGAAGGCGATCGCGAAGAAGAGGGAGACCAGATAGCGGACCGCGCCGAGTTCCGGCAGGACGCGCTCGAGCTGGCCGCCGAAGACCCAGGTGATGAGCGCCGCGACAAGGAACCAGCTGGGCGCGACGTATACCGGCACGCCGAAGGGGCGGCCCATCAGGATCCCGCCGCCCGGCTCCCGGGGACGTTGCGGTTTGCCGTTCTCGGGCGCGGCGGGGTCCGTTCCGCCGGCGCCGGGCTGCGGCTGCCCGCTGTCGCCGCTCTCGTCCACGGGGTCCCTTCGGTCGGTGCCTTTCGGCACGATCATGCAGTGTGCGAGGGTCTGTCGTCGATGGTATGCCGCCTATGGCTTCCCGCCCTATCGCGGGGAGGCCGCGAGTGTCAGTGGCGGGTCGTAGGGTCTTCGTCATGACTTCCGTGCCCCGGCCGCCGCAGCCGCCTTCGTCCCTGTCGCCGTCGCGGGCGAGCGATTTCATGCAGTGTCCGCTGCTGTACCGGTTCCGGGTGATCGACAGGCTGCCGGAGAAACCCAGTGAGGCGGCTACCCGGGGCACGCTGGTGCACGCGGTGCTGGAGCGGCTCTTCGACGCACCGGCGGCGGAGCGTACGGCCGGCCGGGCGACGGCGATGGTTCCCGGCCAGTGGGACCGGCTGCTGGAGTCGAAGCCGGAGCTGTCGGAGCTGTTCGCGGAGGATGCGGAGGGCGTGCGGCTGGCGCGCTGGCTGTCGGAGGCGGAGAGCCTGGTGGAGCGGTGGTTCTCGCTGGAGGATCCGACGCGCCTGGAGCCGGCCGAGCGGGAGATGTTCGTCGAGACGGAGCTGGAGTCGGGGCTGCGGCTGCGCGGGGTGATCGACCGGATCGATGTGGCACCGACGGGTGAGGTCCGGATCGTCGACTACAAGACGGGGAAGGCGCCGCGGCCGGAGTATGCGGAGGGCGCGTTGTTCCAGATGAAGTTCTACGCCCTGGTGATCTGGCGGCTGAAGGGTGTGGTGCCGCGCCGGCTGCAACTGGTCTATCTGGGCAGCGGCGACGTCATGACGTACGACCCGGTCGTGGCGGATCTGGAGCGGGTGGAGCGGAAGCTGCTCGCGCTGTGGGACGCGATCCGGCTGGCCACGGAGACGGGCGAGTGGCGGCCGCGGCCGACGAAGCTGTGCGGCTGGTGCGACCACCAGGCGGTCTGTCCGGAATTCGGCGGGACTCCCCCGGTCTATCCGCTGCCGGTCCGCCCGGCCGTTCCGGTCCAGGGTGTGCAGGGCAGAATGGACCCGGTCCAGGCCGAGGCCGCCCGGCCGGCGGCCGTTGAAGGAGCTTGAGGAGATCTGGTGGCAATCCGCGTCCTACTGGTCGACGACCAGCCGCTGCTGCGCACGGGCTTCCGGATGATTCTTGAGGCGGAGGGGGATCTGGCGGTCGTGGGCGAGGCCGGTGACGGTCTCCAGGCTCTCGATCAGGTGCGGGCACTGCAGCCCGATGTGGTGCTGATGGACATCCGCATGCCGCGGATGGACGGGGTCGAGGCGACGCGTCAGATCACCGGGCCGGGACGGGACGGCCCGGCGAAGGTGCTGGTACTGACCACGTTCGATCTCGACGAGTACGTGGTGGAGGCGTTGCGCGCCGGCGCCAGTGGCTTCCTGCTGAAGGACGCTCCGGCCAATGAGCTGGTGCAGGCGATCCGGGTGGTCGCGGCAGGCGAGGCGATGCTGGCCCCGAGCATCACGCGCAGGCTGCTGGACAAGTACGCGGATCATCTGCCGTCGGGCGAGGATCCCGTGCCGGACACCCTGCACACGCTGACGGATCGTGAGGTGGAGGTGCTGAAGCTGGTGGCGCGCGGTCTGTCGAATGCGGAGATCGCCGCCGATCTGTTCGTCAGCGAGACGACGGTCAAGACGCATGTGGGCCACGTGCTGACGAAGCTGGGGCTGCGCGACCGGGTGCAGGCCGCGGTGTACGCGTACGAGAGCGGACTGGTGCGCCCCGGCGCCCAGTGACCCGGCACGGTTCGGCCGGGACCGGGCACCGGAGCGGCGCCGTGGTTCAGGCGGCGCTGCGGCCGAGCTCCCAGAACTGGAGGTCGGCGGAGGAGTTGACGGACCACTCGACGCCGGTGAGGCCGTCGCGGGAGGCAATGTACTGCTTCCCCTGCCAGACCGGGAGCACAGGAACGTCGGTGGCGACGAGGTCCTGGAGCTTCTGGAAGGTCTTGGAGGCGGCGGCGCGGTCGGCGGCACGGCGGGACTGCGGGATCAGTGTGTTCTGGGCCAGCGCGGACTTGTAGGGCGAGTTGAGGAAGTTGTCCTTGTCGAGGAACGGCGCCGTGTAGTTGTCCGGGTCCGGGAAGTCAGGGAGCCAGCCCAGGCCGTAGACGGCGTAGTCGCCGCGCTTCTGTGCCGCTCGGTACTTCGCCCAGGGGGTGCCCCGGGTGGTGACGTCGAACAGCCCGGTGTCGTTCAGCTGCTTCTTCAGCGTCTTGAACTCGTCGGCGGTGGCCGGACCGTAGTAGTCGGTCGTGTAGTGCAGGGTGAACTTCACCGGGGTCTTGATGCCGGCGGCCCGCAGAAGGGCGGCGGCCTTGCCGGTGCTGGGCTCGCCGTACTTGTTGTAGAACGAGCTGGTGTGCCCGGTGATGCTGGACGGGATCAGCGAGTAGAGCGGCTCGGCGGTGGTGCCGTAGACCTGGCCGGCGATCTGGCCGCGGTCGATGACCTGGGCGATGGCCTGGCGGACGGCCTTGTTCTGCACCGCGGGGTCGGTGGTGTCGAAGCCCAGGTAGCTGATGGCGAGGCCGGGCATCTCGGTGAGTTTGATGCCGTCCTTCGGCTTCTCCAGCATCTGCTTGACCTGGCCGGGCGACATGGCGCGGGTCATCATGTCGATCTTCTTGTCGTCGAGTGCCTTGCCCATCGCCGTGGCGTCGGGGAAGAGGTCGAGTTCGACCTTGTCGTTGAGGACCTTCAGATCGCCCTTGTACTTCGGGTTCCTGGTGAAGACGACCTTGTCGACCCGGTTGTTCCTGACTTCCGGCTTCATCGTGTAGGGGCCGGAGCCATCGACCTGGAAGCCTTCACGCGGGGACTTCGCCGGGTACTTGCTCTTCGGCACGATGCCGGCGGCCGGGGTGGCGAGCTTGTAGGGGAAGGTCGCGTCCGGCGCCTTCAGGTGGAAGATGACTTCGTTCTCGTCGCGGGTCTCGATCGTGTCGATGTTGGCGAGCAGGCCGACGGGTCCGTTGTCGGAGTCGATGCCGATGACCCGGTTGATGGAGTACTTGACGTCCTCGGCGGTGACGGGCTTGCCGCTCGCGAAGGTAAGACCGCTGCGCAGCCTGCAGCGGTAGCTCTCGTTCTGCCGGTCGGTGAACGTACAGCTCTCGGCGGCCTCGGGGACGGGCTCGCCGCCGCCGCGCGGGACGTGGGTCAGCGTCTGCACGGTCTGCCGCAGGACGTTCCAGACGCCTGCTTCGTAGCCGATGGCGGGGTCGAGCGGCGCGGGGTTGTCCTCGGTGGCGACGAACTGGTCCGTGGTGCCGACAACGATGGCGGCGTTGCCATCGCTCCCGCCGTCCGTCGCGCCGCAGGCGGCGAGTACGGGGGCGAGCAGGCCGACGACGGCCGGCAGCACCAGAGTCTTGCGGTTCATCTTGGACGTTCTCCCTCATCCGGCCATGGAGAAAACGACATTAGTAGGCGCCGCGGGTAATCCCTGACCGGCGGCGCCCCATGCGTAATCGAATGGTGAAGGAATTGTCGCCGAGCTGATTTCCCGGGCGGGGAAGGTTCCGTGCAGGACCCCACGAATCAGGACAGTGGGGCGGATCAAAACGGACAGCTCGGGCGATCTCGAGAGAGACCATAAGTCTTCGAGGTGACAGAGCTCACCCCTGAGTCATTCTCCGCCTTGGCATGCACCCAATTTTTCCCTACGCATGCGTGACGAAACGCATACACGGCCACGCCGAGAGCTTTTCTATTCATTCACAGAAATACTCTCGGTACGGGGATCAATGCGTTCCCGTGACCAGGCCGCGGAGAAATGCGAGATCGACTTCTTCGAGGGAGCCCACCACGACCCGGCCCGACGCGGGTGTGATCGGCGCGACGGACGGTACGGCGACGACCCAGCAGCCGGCGGCCTCTGCCGCGGCGACACCGGTCGCGGTGTCCTCGATGACCGCACAGCGCTCGGGGGCCGCCCCGAAGCCGGAGGCGGCGGTGAGGTAGGGCTCCGGGTGCGGCTTCGTCCGGGCGACCTCGTCACCTGCGACGGTGAGCGAGAAGTGGTGGTGGCCGACCGAGTCCAGCACCCGGTCGATGATGCGCCGGTGCGAGGCGGAGACCAGGGCGGTCGGGACCTCGTGCGCCACCAGTTCGGCGAGCAGCCGTGCGGCGCCCGGCATCAGTGGCACACCGCGGTCGATGCGCTCCTCGAAGCGGTCGTTGAGCAGCACGGTGAGCTCCGGGAGGGTGATGTCCGCACCGGTGACGTCGATGAGATACCCGGCGCTGCGGGTCATCGGCCCGCCGACGACCACGTCCTTCCACGCCTCGTCCAGCCGGTATCCGAGGTCGGCGAAGACCGCCACCTCGGCCTCCCACCAGAAACCCTCGGTATCGACCAGGGTGCCGTCCATGTCCAGGAAGACTGCCTGCAGGGCGGCGCCTTCAGCCGTACGGATCAAGGACGCGGGGACCGTACTGGTCATGCGGCACACCTTCCATGAGGGACGAGAAGGCCGGCCGCCATTTCCAGGGAAAGGGCGGCCGGCCTGCACTGGACCGACCAGTGTACGACTCGTCCCGCTACGGCGCGTCGGACATTTCCTTACCGCGCGTTGAAGTACTTCGCCTCCGGGTGGTGGATGACGATCGCGTCCGTGGACTGCTCCGGGTGGAGCTGGAACTCCTCGGAGAGGTGGACACCGATCCGCTCGGGCTGCAGCAGGTCGGCGATCTTCGCCCGGTCCTCCAGGTCGGGGCAGGCCCCGTAGCCGAGGGAGAAGCGTGCGCCGCGGTACTTCAGCGCGAACATGTCCTCGACTGCGGCCGGGTCCTCGCCGCCGAAGCCGAGCTCGGAACGGACCCGGGCGTGCCAGTACTCGGCGAGGGCCTCGGCGAGCTGGACGGAGAGACCGTGCAGCTCCAGGTAGTCGCGGTAGGAATTGGCCTCGAAGAGCTTGGCGGTCTCGCCGCCGATCTTCGAGCCGACGGTGACGACCTGGAGGCCGATCACGTCCGTCTCACCGGTCTCCTCCGGGCGGAAGAAGTCCGCGAGGCAGAGGCGGCGGCCGCGGCGCTGGCGCGGGAAGGTGAAGCGGGTGCGCTCGGAACCGTCCTCGTGCAGCAGGATCAGGTCGTCGCCCTTGGAGACGCACGGGAAGTAGCCGTAGACCACGGCGGCTTCCAGCAGGTTCTCCGTGTGCAGCTTGTCGAGCCAGCCGCGCAGGTGCGGGCGGCCCTCGGTCTCCACGAGCTCCTCGTACGTCGGTCCGTCACCGGCGCGGGCCTGCTTGAGGCCCCACTGGCCCTTGAAGAGCGCACCCTCGTCGAGCCAGGAGGCGTACTCCTTGAGCTGGATGCCCTTGACGACACGGGTGCCCCAGAACGGCGGTTCGGGGACCCGGTTGTCAGTGGCGACATCGGACCGTACGCCGTCCTCGGGCTCCTCGACCTCCAGCACGGCGGTCTCCCGCTTGGGGACGCGGCGCTGCTTGAGCTCGGGGAGGGCGGCGCCGGGGACGCCGCGCTTGACCGCGACCAGGGCGTCCATCAGGCGCAGGCCCTCGAACGCGTCGCGGGCGTAGCGGACCTCGCCCTCGTAGATCTCGTGGAGGTCCTGCTCGACATAGGCCCTGGTGAGAGCCGCGCCGCCGAGGATCACCGGATATTCGGCGGCCAGCTTGCGCTGGTTCAGCTCCTCCAGGTTCTCCTTCATGATCACGGTGGACTTCACCAGGAGACCGGACATCCCGATGACATCGGCGCGGTGCTCCTCCGCGGCTTCGAGGATCGCGGAGACCGGCTGCTTGATGCCGATGTTGACGACGTTGAAGCCGTTGTTGGACAGGATGATGTCGACGAGGTTCTTGCCGATGTCATGGACGTCGCCGCGGACGGTGGCCAGCACGATCGTGCCCTTGCCCTCCGCGTCGGACTTCTCCATGTGCGGTTCCAGGTAGGCCACGGCGGACTTCATGACCTCGGCGGACTGGAGCACGAACGGCAACTGCATCTGACCGGAGCCGAACAGCTCGCCGACGACCTTCATGCCCTCGAGCAGCGTGTCGTTGACGATGTCGAGAGCCGGACGGGCCTGCAGTGCCTCGTCGAGGTCGGTCTCCAGGCCGTTCTTCTCCCCGTCGATGATGCGGCGCTGGAGGCGCTCGTCGAGCGGCAGCGCGAGAAGCTCCTCGGCCTTGCCGGCCTTCATCGACTTCATGTTGACGCCCTCGAAGAGCTCCATGAGCCGCTGCAGCGGGTCGTAGCCTTCGGCGCGGCGGTCGTAGATGAGGTCGAGTGCGACCTTGACCTGCTCCTCCTCCAGGCGCGCGATCGGCAGGATCTTCGAGGCGTGCACGATGGCGGAGTCGAGACCGGCCTTGACGCACTCGTCGAGGAAGACGGAGTTCAGGACGACCCTGGCGGCCGGGTTGAGGCCGAAGGAGATGTTCGACAGCCCGAGTGTGGTCTGGACCTCGGGATGGCGCCGCTTCAGTTCGCGGATGGCGCCGATGGTGGCGACGCCGTCCTTGCGGGACTCCTCCTGCCCGGTGCAGATGGTGAAGGTCAGTGTGTCGATGAGGATGTCCGACTCATGGATGCCCCAGTTGCCGGTCAGGTCCTCGATCAGCCGCTCGGCGACGGCGACCTTGTGCTCGACGGTGCGGGCCTGGCCGTCCTCGTCGATCGTGAGAGCGATCAGCGCGGCGCCGTGCTCGGCGGCCAGTCGCGTGACCTTGGCGAAGCGCGACTCGGGTCCGTCGCCGTCCTCGTAGTTGACGGAATTGAGAACCGCCCGGCCGCCGAGCTTCTCCAGACCGGCCCGCAGGACCGGCAGTTCGGTGGAGTCGAGCACGATCGGGAGCGTGGAGGCGGTGGCGAAGCGTCCGGCCAGTTCCTCCATGTCCGCGACACCGTCCCGGCCGACGTAGTCGACGCAGAGGTCGAGCATGTGCGCGCCCTCCCGGATCTGGTCACGCGCCATCTCCACGCAGTCGTCCCAGCGGGCCTCCAGCATGGCCTCGCGGAACTTCTTGGATCCGTTGGCGTTCGTACGCTCGCCGATGGCGAGGTACGAGGTGTCCTGGCGGAACGGGACGGTCTGGTACAGCGAGGCGGCGCCGGGCTCGGGGCGCGGGTCGCGCGGGGTGAGGGCGGCGCCGCGGACGCGTTCGACGACCTGGCGCAAGTGCTCCGGAGTCGTACCGCAGCAGCCGCCGACCAGCGAGAGGCCGTACTCCTGGACGAACGTCTCCTGCGCGTCGGCCAGTCCGTCGGGACCGAGCGGGAAGTGCGCGCCGTCCCTGGTGAGCACCGGCAGTCCGGCGTTGGGCATGCAGAGCAACGGGATACGGGAGTGACGCGTGAGGTAGCGCAGGTGCTCGCTCATCTCCGCCGGGCCCGTCGAGCAGTTCAGGCCGATCATGTCGACGCCGAGCGGTTCGAGCGCGGTCAGCGCCGCGCCGATCTCCGAGCCGAGCAGCATGGTGCCGGTCGTCTCGAACGCCAGCGAGCACAGCAGCGGGAGGTCGCTGCCCATCGCCTCCAGCGCCCGCCGCGCACCCAGTACCGCGGCCTTGGTCTGGAGAAGGTCCTGCGTCGTCTCGACGATGAGCGCGTCCGCGCCGCCGGCGATCAGTCCTTCGGCGTTCTGCTGGAAACCGTCGCGGAGCACGGTGTACGACGCATGGCCCAGCGTCGGCAGCTTGGTGCCGGGGCCCATGGAGCCGAGCACCCAGCGCTGCTGCCCGGTGGAGGCAGTGAACTCGTCGGCCACCTCGCGGGCGATGCGCGCGCCGGACTCGGACAGTTCATGGATGCGCCCGGGAATGTCGTACTCGCCCAGGGCGGAGGCGTTGGCACCGAAGGTGTTCGTCTCGACGCAGTCCACGCCGACCGCGAAGTACTCCTCGTGCACCGAGCGCACGATGTCCGGGCGGGTGACGTTGAGGATCTCGTTGCAGCCCTCGAGGTGCTGGAAGTCCTCAAGGGTGGGGTCCTGCGCCTGGAGCATGGTGCCCATGGCACCGTCGGCCACCACCACGCGGGTGGCGAGTGCCTCGCGGAGGGCTTCGGCTCGGTTCCGGCTGTCGGCGGAAGGGTTCGGCGACGGGGCCATGGATGTACTCCCAGGGATGCGACGGCTGTCGGCTTTGCGGCCTCGGTGGAGGCCGCACCCCGTCAGGGTAGCCGGGCGCCGCCTTCGAGCGTCACCGTGTCCCACGGAACGGACGGCATGCTGTGCGGGGGAATGTCCGGGGCGGTGCGGCGGAGCGGGATCGCCGAACGACCGAGCAATAGTCGGCATCGACCGATAGTGTTCAGCATTGTCGAACCATAGTGGAGGAGTACGGCGTCATGGCCAAGAACATCCAGTCGCTCGAACGGGCGGCGGCGATGCTGCGTCTGCTGGCGGGCGGCGAACGACGGCTGGGACTGTCCGACATCGCCTCCTCCCTGGGCCTGGCCAAGGGCACCGCGCACGGCATTCTGCGCACGCTGCAGCACGAGGGCTTCGTGGAGCAGGACACGGCTTCGGGGCGCTATCAGCTGGGCGCCGAGCTGCTGCGCCTGGGCAACAGCTATCTGGACGTCCACGAGCTGCGGGCGCGCGCCCTGGTCTGGACGGACGACCTGGCCCGCTCCAGTGGCGAGAGTGCCCACCTGGGGGTCCTGCACCAGCAGGGCGTCCTGATCGTGCACCACGTCTTCCGCCCCGACGACAGCAGACAGGTCCTGGAGGTCGGGGCCATGCAGCCGCTGCACTCCACCGCGCTGGGCAAGGTGCTCGCGGCGTACGACCCGGTGGCGCACACCGAGGCGGTCGAGGCCGAGCGGCAGCCTTTCACCCCACGCACCGTGACCGACCTGGAGGAGTTCGAGTCGGTGCTCTCGCTGACCCGGGCGCGCGGCTGGGCGGCCGACGTGGAGGAGACGTGGGAGGGGGTGGCCGCGGTGGCCGCGCCGATCCACGACCGGCGCCGGATGCCGGTCGGCGCGGTTGCGGTGACCGGAGCGGTGGAACGCGTGTGCTCCGGGGGCGAGCTCCGCCCGGAGCTGGTCGCGGCAGTACGGGACTGCGCCCGGGCGGTTTCCCGGGATCTCGGCGCCGGGCGCTTCTGACCGTACCGGCGGATCATCGGTAACGATCGGATCAAGGGCCCAGGAACTCTTGACGCTTCATTCACCAGGGGGAAACACTGCCGTTCATCGGTCGGCATTGTCGAACACTTAACGGCAATACACGCTAAGGTGTGACAGTGCCAAGGGCCGGTCACGCCCTCATCTGAGGGCACGGACCACCGGAGCGACCCGGGGTTCGGCTTCCCTGGACGAAGGACAAAGGAGTCACGGGTGTCCAGCTCCGACATCTTTATCGGCGAGACCATCGGTACCGCCGTACTCATCCTGCTCGGCGGCGGTGTCTGTGCCGCCGTCACTCTCAAGCACTCCAAGGCGCAGAACGCCGGCTGGCTCGCCATCACCTTCGGGTGGGGCTTCGCGGTGCTGACCGCCGCGTATCTGGCCGGCGGGGTGTCGGGGGCACACCTCAACCCCGCGGTCACCATCGGCCTTGCGATCAAGGGCAGCACCGCATGGAGCGACGTACCGCTGTACCTCGGCTCCCAGCTGCTCGGCGCGATGATCGGCGCGGTGCTGGTCTGGCTGACGTACTACGGGCAGTTCCGGACCCATCTGACCGACCCGGCGACCCTGTACAGCCAGCCGAGTGAAGAGGGCATGGTCGACCAGGCCGCCGCCCCGAAGGCCGGCCCGGTGCTGGGCATCTTCTCGACGGGCCCGGAGATCCGGAACGCCGTCCAGAACGTGATCACCGAAGTCATCGCCACCGTCGTGCTCGTCCTGGCGATCCTCACGCAGGGTCTGAACAACAACGGTGACGGCCTCGGCACGCTCGGCGCGCTGATCACCTCCCTGGTCGTCGTCGCCATCGGTCTCTCGCTCGGCGGCCCGACCGGTTACGCAATCAACCCGGTTCGCGACCTAGGGCCGCGTATCGTGCACGCGCTGCTGCCGCTGCCGAACAAGGGCGGCTCCGACTGGGGCTACGCCTGGGTCCCGGTCGTCGGCCCCCTCATCGGCGGTGCGATCGCGGGCGGGCTCTACAACGTCGCCTTCGCGTGAGCCGTAGAGCTCAGAGTCGTCACCCTCAGATCTCACAGACCTCCAGGAGCACACCGTGACCGACGCACACACCACCGGCCCGTTCATCGCGGCCATCGACCAGGGCACCACCTCCAGCCGCTGCATCGTCTTCGACAAGGACGGCCGGATCGTCTCCGTCGACCAGAAGGAGCACGAGCAGATCTTCCCGAAGCCCGGCTGGGTCGAGCACAACGCGACCGAGATCTGGGAGAACGTCCAGGAGGTCGTCGCCGGCGCCATCGTCAAAGCGGGCATCAGCGCCGCCGACGTCAAGGCGATCGGCATCACCAACCAGCGCGAGACCACGGTGCTCTGGGACAAGAACACCGGTGAGCCCGTCCACAACGCGATCGTCTGGCAGGACACCCGCACCGACGTGCTCTGCAAGGAGCTCGGCCGCAATGTCGGCCAGGACCGGTTCCGCCGCGAGACCGGGCTGCCACTCGCCTCGTACTTCTCCGGACCCAAGGTCCGCTGGCTGCTCGACAACGTCGAGGGACTGCGCGAGCGCGCCGAGCGCGGCGACATCCTCTTCGGCACCATGGACTCCTGGGTCATCTGGAACCTGACCGGCGGCGCCGACGGCGGCGTGCACGTCACCGACGTCACCAACGCCTCGCGCACCCTCCTGATGAACCTGCGCGAGTTGACGTGGGACCAGCGGATCCTCCAGTCGATGGAGATCCCCGCCACCGTGCTGCCGGAGATCCGGTCCTCCGCCGAGGTGTACGGCATCGCCAAGGACGGCATCCTGGCCGGCGTCCCGGTCGCGTCCGCGCTCGGCGACCAGCAGGCAGCCCTCTTCGGCCAGACCTGCTTCTCCGAGGGCGAGGCCAAGTCCACGTACGGCACGGGCACCTTCATGCTGATGAACACCGGCGAGACGCCCGTCAACTCGTACAACGGACTGCTGACGACCGTCGGCTACCGGATCGGCGACCAGAAGCCGGTCTACGCCCTGGAAGGTTCCATCGCCGTCACCGGTTCGCTCGTGCAGTGGATGCGCGACCAGATGGGTCTGATCAAGTCCGCCGCCGAGATCGAGACGCTGGCCTCGTCGGTCGAGGACAACGGCGGCGCGTACTTCGTGCCCGCCTTCTCCGGTCTCTTCGCCCCGTACTGGCGCTCCGACGCCCGCGGTGTCATCGCCGGACTCACCAGGTACGTCACCAAGGCGCACATCGCCCGTGCCGTCCTCGAGGCCACCGCCTGGCAGACCCGCGAGATCACCGACGCCATGACCAAGGACTCCGGCGTCGAGCTGGCCGCCCTCAAGGTCGACGGCGGTATGACCTCCAACAACTTGCTGATGCAGACGCTCGCCGACTTCCTGGACGCGCCCGTGGTGCGGCCCATGGTCGCCGAGACGACCTGCCTCGGCGCCGCCTACGCCGCCGGTCTCGCCGTCGGCTTCTGGCCGGACACCGACGCGCTGCGCGCCAACTGGCGCCGGGCCGCCGAGTGGACCCCCCGCATGGACGCGGACATCCGCGAACGTGAGTACAAGAGCTGGCTCAAGGCCGTGGAACGTTCCATGGGCTGGCTCGACGACAACACTGCCGAGGAGTAATCGACATGACCACCCTGCAGAGCGTCCCGGCACTCGGGACGCATCCGGCCTCCGGCTCCCTTCCGAGCCGCGCCGAGACTCGGGAGCAGCTCTCCAAGGCGACGTACGACCTCCTGGTGATCGGTGGCGGAATCCTGGGCATCTCCACCGCCTGGCACGCCGCGCAGTCCGGGCTGCGGGTGGCCCTGGTGGACGCCGGCGACTTCGCCGGCGCCACCTCCTCCGCTTCCTCCAAGCTGCTCCACGGCGGTCTGCGCTACCTGCAGACCGGCGCGGTGAAGCTGGTCGCGGAGAACCACTTCGAGCGCCGTGCGGTGTCCCGCCAGGTGGCTCCGCACCTGGCCAATCCGCTCACCTTCTACCTGCCGGTCTACAAGGGCGGCCCGCACGGCGCGGCCAAGCTCGGCGCGGGTGTGTTCGCGTACTCGGCGCTGTCCGCGTTCGGTGACGGCGTCGGCCATGTGATCAGCCCGGCGAAGGCGCAGCGCGATGTGCCGGAGCTGCGCACGGACAATCTGAAGGCCGTCGCGGTCTACGGCGACGACCAGATGAACGACGCCCGGATGGCGCTGATGACGGTCCGCGCGGCCGTCGACGCGGGTGCGGTCGTCCTCAACCATGCCGCGGTCACCGGGCTGCGGTTCACCAAGGGCCGGGTGACGGGCGCCGACCTCGAGGACCGTACGGACGGCACGGAGTTCGGCGTCACCGCCCGGCTGGTGCTGAACGCCACCGGCCCGTGGGTCGACCACCTGCGGAAGATGGAGGACCCGAACGCGGCGCCTTCGATACGCCTGTCCAAGGGCGCGCACCTCGTACTGAAGCGCACCCGCCCCTGGAAGGCCGCGCTGGCCACTCCGATCGACAAGTACCGCATCACGTTCGCCCTGCCGTGGGAGGACATGCTGCTGCTCGGCACGACGGACGAGGAGTACGAGGGCGATCCGGCGGATGTCGCGGTCAACGAGAAGGACACCGCGCAGATCCTCGACGAGGCGGCGTTCTCGATCAAGGACCAGCAGCTGTCCCGCGATCTGATCACGTACTCCTTCGCGGGTCTGCGGGTGCTGCCGGGCGGTCCCGGCGACACCTCCAAGGCCAAGCGCGAGACGGTCGTGACGGAGGGCCGCGGTGGGATGCTCTCGGTCGCGGGCGGCAAGTGGACAACCTTCCGCCACATCGGCCGTACGGTGATGAACAAGCTGGCCTCGCTCCCCGGGCACCCGCTGGCCGATGACATGGAGCCCATGGCGCATCTGCCGAAGAAGCTCCCGCTGCCCGGTATCGCCAACCCGAACGCGGTCGCGCACCGGCTGCTGATCGACGGCGGAACGCCCGGCCCGCGGATGTCCGCCGACACCGCCCGGCACCTCGCCACGCACTACGGCTCGCTCTCCTTCGACATCGCGCGGCTGGCGAACGAGAACCCGGCGCTGGCCGAGCGCATCCACCCGGACGCGCCGGAGATCTGGGCACAGGTCGCCTACGCGCGTGACCACGAGTGGGCGGAGACGGCCGACGACGTGCTGCGCCGCCGCACAACGCTGACGATCCGGGGCCTGGCCACGGACGAGATCCGGACCAGGGTCGAGGGAATGCTGGCCGACAAGGGCTGACCGGCACCGGCAAGGGCCGAGGCACACGCGGGCGGGGGCGGTTCCCACGGGGGGAGCCGCCCCCGCCCGCGTAACCGCTGTGACCTGGGGCGCCGGTGGACGTGCCCTACACCGCATCGAGCGGGTTGGGGCCGAGCCACCCCGAACAGATCGGGACGCTGCAGCGCTTCGCGGAGGAAGTCGCTCCGGTGGTACGGCACGAGGCTGCCTCGACGCTCGGGAACGGAGCGATCGATCAGCTCCTCTGGCAGACGGGGTTCTTCCGTCTGATCCGACCCCCATAATGAAGGGATACATCGGATGTCTTGTGCCGGGGTCTGATCCCGTCCGAATCCAGGAGGACCGTCATGGCTGTCACCGACGAGGCGATCGAGAAGATCAAGGGAATGATCGTCTCGGGTGCGCTGCGGCCAGGCGACCGGCTGCCCAAGGAGAGCGAACTCGCGGCGGAGCTCGGGCTCTCCCGCAACTCGCTGCGGGAGGCCGTCCGCGCCCTGTCGCTGATCCGCATCCTCGACGTCCGGCAGGGCGACGGCACGTACGTCACCAGCCTCGACCCGCAGCTGCTGCTGGAGGCGTTGAGCTTCGTCGTGGACTTCCACCGCGACGACACGGTGCTGGAGTTCCTGGCGGTCCGCCGGATCCTGGAGCCCGCGGCGACGGCGATGGCGGCGACGCGGATCAGCGAGGCGCAGCTGGATGTGCTGAGCTCCCAGCTGGACGCGCTGGGCGCGCAGCCGTCGGTGGAGGAGCTGGTCGCCTGCGACCTGGAGTTCCACCGCGGCATCGTGCAGTCGTCCGGTAATTCGGTGCTCTGCTCGCTGCTCGACGGTCTCTCCGGGCCGACGACGCGGGCCCGTGTCTGGCGCGGACTGACGCAGGAGGACGCGGTCAGCCGGACGCTGCACGAGCACCGGGCGATCGTGTCGGCGCTGCGGGACCGGGACGCGGAGGCTGCGCGGGCCTGGGCGACGGTGCATGTGGCGAGCGTGGAGCAGTGGCTGAGGTCGACGCTGTGACATGTGTACGGGCCGGTGCGCGGAGGGTTCCGCGCACCGGCCCGTACGGACCCCGGTTCAGTCCTGCTTCTCGCCGCTCGCGAAGCGCGAGATGACCAGGGCGACGATGATGATGGCGCCGTTGAGGAACTGGTTCCACAGCGCCGGGACGCCGCCGAGGGTCATCACATTGACCACCAGCTGCAGCGTCAGTACGCCGGTCAGCGCACCGAACAGCGTGCCACGACCACCCTTGAGGCTGATGCCGCCGATGACCGCCGCGGCGAACACCTGGAAGATCCAGCCGTTGCCCTGGGTCGCGGCGACCGCCCCGTAGTGGCCGGTGTAGAGGATGCCCGCGAAGGCCGCCAGCAGACCGCCGATGGCGAGCACGATCCAGGTGACCCGGTCGACCCGGATGCCCGCGGCCCGCGCCGCTTCCGGGTTGCCCCCGATCGCGTACAGCGAACGTCCGTGGCGCAGCCAGGCCAGCGCCGCGCCGCCGATCGCGAAGAGCACGAGGCAGATCCAGACCGCGGCCGGTGCGCCGAGCCATTCGCTCTTGCCGAGGTAGCGGAACGACTCCGGGACGTCGGTGATGGACTTGCCCTCGGTGATGCCGATGTGGAGTCCGCGCAGCATGGTGAGCATGCCGAGCGTGGCGATGAAGCCGTTGACCCGCAGTTTCAGCATCAGGAAGCCGTTGATCGCACCGATCGCGAGCCCCACCAGCAGGCAGAGCGGGATCGCCGACCAGGCGGGCAGCAGGCCAAGGCCGGCGAAGCGGCCGCCCTCGGTGGGCAGCACCAGCCACATGGCGACGACGGGCGCGATGCCGATCGTCGACTCCAGCGACAGGTCCATCCGTCCGCAGATGAGGATCAGGGCCTGGCCGAGGACCAGCAGGCTGAGTTCGGAGGACTGCTGGACGACGCTGATCAGGTTGTCGGAGGTGAGAAAGACCGGCGAGACGATGAAGCCGATCACCATCAGCACCAGGATCACCGGCACCAGCGAGAAGTCGCTCCACCGGATCAGCTTGAGCCGGCTCAGCGGGCTGTCGCCGCCGAACCCGCCCCCCAGTCCCCCGTTGATGTCGTCGGCCGTCGTCGGCCGTATCGTGCCGGTCATTCCCTTTCCCCCACACCTTCCATGGCGGCGACGAGTTCCCCGTCGGTCCACCCGCTTCCGAACGCCCCGACCACGCGCCCGTGGAACAGGGCGAGCACCCGGTCGCAGACCCGCAGGTCGTCCAGCTCGTCCGAGACGACGACTGCGGCATTGCCCTCGTCGGCGACCCGCCGGACGACGCCGAGCAGCGAGTCCTTGGACTTGACGTCCACACCCGCGGTGGGCCGGACCGCGACGAGCACGCTCGGCTTGCGGGCCAGTGCGCGGGCGACCACCACCTTCTGCTGGTTGCCGCCCGACAGCCCGGCGACGGGCTGTTCGGGTCCCTGTGTCTTGATGTCCAGCGACTCGATCATCGACCGTGCGAACTCCCTGGTGCGGGAGGGCAGTACGGTCCCCCACGGGCCGAGCTGGTCGGTGACCGTGAGGGTGGCGTTCTCGGCGACGCTGCGGCCCAGGACGAGGCCCTGGTCGTGCCGGTCCTCGGGGATGTATCCGATCCCGGCGTCCAGCGCGTGCGGCACGCTGCCGGACGGCACCGTTCTCCCGTGTACGTAGACCGTGCCGCCGCCGGCCTTCCGCATCCCCGCGAGCGTCTCACCGAGCGCGGTGTTGCCGCTCGCCGCGGATCCGGCGAGACCGAGCACCTCGCCGGGGCGGACCTGGAGGTCCAGCGGCTCGAACTGGCCCTCCAGGGAGAGCCCTTCGGTGCGCAGAACGGGCTCAGCCGACGCGTCCCGTACCGCTGCCCTGTCACCGCCCGCGTGCCAGGCGGCGGGTCCGCTGCCCTTCTCGCCCGTCATCGCCGTGACCAGTTCGGTCTTGGTGAGGTCGGCGACCGGGGCGGTCAGGACGTGGCGGGCGTCACGGTAGACGGTGACCGCGGTGCACAGGTCGTACACCTCCTGCAGGTGGTGGGAGATGAACAGGAACGCCACTCCCTGGCTCTGCAGTTCCCTGAGCTTGTCGAAGAGCCGCCCGATGCCACGGGCGTCGAGCTGGGCGGTCGGTTCGTCGAGGATGATCAGCCGGGCGCCGAAGGACAGCGCCCGGGCGATCTCGACGAACTGCCGCTGCTCCACGGCCAGATCCCTGGCCCGGGTGTTGGGGTCGACCTCGACCCCGTACTCGGCGAGGAGCTGCTCCGCGCGCCTGCGGAGCCTCCCCCAGCTGATCCACCGCGACTCGTCGTCCAGCCGGCCGAGGAAGAGGTTCTCGGCGACGGTCAGATCGGGGACGACCATGGACTTCTGGTAGACGCACGCGACCTTCGACTGCCAGGCTGTGGTGTCCCCGAAGGCGGGCGCGGGCTCCCCGCCGAAGCGGACCGTGCCCGCGTCCGCCTTGTGCAGCCCCGTCAGGACGCTGACCAGCGTGGACTTTCCCGCGCCGTTACGGCCGACGAGGGCATGGGACTCCCCGGGCTGCACGGTGAGCTGCACACCGTCGAGCGCCACGGTGGGCCCGAAGCGTTTGACGACGCCTTCCGCCTGTACGGCAGGTGGTGGTTCCTGGTCCATGGCTAGCTCTTCTTCTCCAGCTGATTGGCCCACAGCTTCGGGTCGTCGACGTTGTCCTTGGTCACCAGGGGCGCGGGAAGCTGGTCCTCGAAGCCGTTCGGGATCTTGATGATGTTCGAGTCGTGGTCGGTCGGTCCCTCCTTGAAGGTCTTACCGTCCAGTGCCGCCTTGGCGTAGTACAGCGCGTACTTCGCGTACAGGTCGGCGGGCTGCGAGATCGTCGCGTCGATCTTGCCCGCCCTGATGGCGTCGAACTCCTCCGGGATGCCGTCGTTGGAGATGATCGTGATGTGGCCCGCCGTACCGGCCGGCTTCAGCAGCTTCTTCTGCTCCAGCAGCGCGAGGGTCGGCTGCAGGAAGACACCGCCGGCCTGCATGTAGATGCCGTTGATGTCGGGGTTCGCGGCGAGAGTGGACTGGAGCTTGGCGGACGCGACGTCGCCCTTCCAGTCGGTGGCCAGCTCGAAGACCTTGATGCCCGGGTAGTCCTTGTCCATGCAGGCCTTGAACGCCTCGGACCGGTCGCGGCCGTTGATCGAGGACAGGTCGCCCTGGAACTCGACGACCTTGCCCTTGCCCTTCAGCTGCTCGCCGAGGTACTTGCAGGCGTTGGTTCCGTACGCCTTGTTGTCGGCGCGGACGACCATGTAGACGTTGCCCTTGTCGGGGCGGGTGTCGACGCTGATGACCGGGATCTTCTTGTCGTTCAGCGAGTTCAGCGACTCGGCGATGGCGCCGGTGTCCTGCGGGGCCATCACGACGGCCTTGGCGCCCTGGTCGGTGAACGTCTGGACATTGGCGACGAGCTTGCCGATGTCGTTCTGCGAGTTGGTCAGCGGCAGTGCCTTGACCTCACCCGACTTGACGCCCTGCTCGACGTAGTTCTGGTACGAGTTCCAGAAGTCGCTGTCGCTGCGCGGCAGGTCGATACCGACCTTCCCGGCGCCCGCGCCGCCATCGGTGGACTCGCGGTTGCAGCCCGCGAGGGCAGTGACGGCCAGCAGCACGGCGCAGGCTGCCGCACTCGTCGTACGCACTCTCATTGATGTCCCGTCCTTTGTGGAGTACTGGCTCGGTGCTCGATTGGGTGGTGCGGCTCGTGCTCGGTGGGGTGGATCAGTTGCCGGCGGGCCGCAGGCGCAGGCCCTGCATGCCGCCGTCGACCGCGAGCGCCGTGCCCGTGACGGAGGCGGCGGCGGGGCTGGCGAGGTAGACGATCGCGGCGGCGACCTCGTCGGCCGACACGAGTCGTCCCAGCGGCTGGCGGGCGTTGAGTGCGGCGCGTTCGGCGGCCGGGTCGTCGGCCTGGCCGAGGAGCCGGCCGATCCACGGGGTGTCCGCGGTGCCAGGGTTGACGCAGTTGACGCGAACACCTTCGCGGACGTGATCGGCGGCCATGGCGAGGGTCAGCGAGAGCACCGCGCCCTTGCTGGCGCTGTACAGGGCGCGCTGCGGCAGTCCGGCGGTCGCCGCGATGGAACAGGTGTGGGTGATCGAGACGGCGCCGGGCCGGTCGGCCGCCGCACGCCGCAGATGGGGCAGGGCGTGCCGGGCGGTGCGGACCATGCCGAGGACATTGATGTCCAGGACCCGGGTCCACTCGTCGTCGGCGTTGTCCTCGACGGTGCCGATCGAGCCGATGCCCGCGTTGGACACGACGGTGTGCAGCGAGCCCAGTTCGGCGGCTGCCCGGTCGACCGCCTCGCGCACGGCGTCGTCGTCGGTGACGTCCGCCTTCACGGCGAGGGCGCCCTCGGGGGCGCCCGCGGTCTCCCGGTCGAGCACGGCCACGCGCGCGCCGCGTTCCAGCAGCAGCGTCGCGACGGAGGCCCCGATACCGGAGGCGCCGCCCGTCACCAGGGCGGACATCCCGTCGAAGTCGCTTGTGGCGGTCATCAGTTGGCCTCCTCGGGCGTGCGGCGGGCCTGCCATACGGGGCCCTCCGGGTAACGGTGTGCGGCGATCGAGTCGGGGAGCATCCGGGCGGAGAATCCCGGGGAGGTCGGGGCGACGTAGCGGCCCCCTTCGATCACGATGGGGTCGGCGAAGTGTTCGTGGAGGTGGTCGACGTACTCGATCACGCGGTTCTCCCAGCTGCAGGAGACCGCCACGTAGTCGAACATCGACAGATGCTGCACCAGCTCGCACAGTCCGACACCGCCCGCGTGCGGGCAGACCGGTACGCCGAACTTGGCGGCGAGCAGCAGGATCGCCAGGTTCTCGTTGACGCCCGCGACGCGCGCCGCGTCGATCTGGACGAAGTCGACGGCGCCGGCCTGAAGCAGCTGCTTGAACACGACGCGATTGGCGACGTGTTCACCGGTGGCGACCTTGACCGGCTGCCCGGCCCGGACTGCGGCGTGCCCGAGGATGTCGTCGGGGCTGGTCGGCTCCTCGATCCAGTGCGGGTCGAACGGCGCGAGCGCGGTCATCCACTCCACCGCGTCGGCAACGTCCCACCGCTGGTTGGCGTCGACGGCGATCCTGATGTCCGGTCCGACGGCCTCGCGGGCCAGGGAGAGCCGGCGCACGTCGTCGCCGAGGTCTCCGCCGACCTTCAGCTTGATCTGGGTGAAGCCGTCCGCGACGGCCTCCTTCGCCAGTCGGACCAGCTTGTCGTCGGCGTAGCCGAGCCAGCCGGGCGACGTGGTGTACGCGGGGTAGCCCTCGGCACGCAGCCGTTCGGCTCGCCCGGCGCGGCCCGGTTCGGCCGTCCGGAGGATCTCGAGGGCCTCATCCGGGGTGAGGACGTCGGTGAGATAGCGGAAATCGACGAGGGAGACGAGCTCCTCCGGAGTCATTTCGGCAAGGAACTGCCAGACGGGTCTGCCCGCCTGCTTCGCGGCCAGGTCCCAGGCGGCGTTGACGACCGCGCCCGCCGCCATGTGCATCACGCCCTTCTCCGGGCCGAGCCAGCGCAGTTGCGAGTCATGGGTGAGCTCGTGGTACAGCGCGCCGAGATCGGCGGCGGTACGGGGGGCCGGGCGGCCGACCACGTACGGGCGCAGCGCGTCGATCGCGGCCGCCATCACCTCGTTGCCGCGCCCGATGGTGAAGCAGAAGCCATGACCCTCGATACCGGCTCCGTCGTCGTCCGAGCCGTCCGGGGCATCCGTACGCAGTACGACATAGGCGGCGGAGTAGTCGGGATCGGGGTTCATGGCGTCCGAGCCGTCCAGTTGCTCCGAGGTCGGGAAACGGATGTCGTGGACCTCGAAGTCCGTGACGGTCTGGCTCATGTGCGCCCCCAGGGGAATAACATCGGACCTCTGTTCCGGTCATCCGATGTATAGCGCCATGAAGGCGCCAACGTCCAGAGTTGAGCCGAAATTGACCGGACACAGCTCGGATGAATTCGGAGGCCGGCGCCCCGGTTGGGCCGGTGATGCACCCCCCTGGGGCCAGGCTCACCCGGCCATGGACAGGGACTGCGGCGATGATGCCCCGACGCCGTAACGGCCTCCCCCGCGAGAGGGAGTGGGGCAGTGAGCGGCGTTGTGCGGCTTCGATGGCAAGGCGGAGGACGGAGTCGCCGCGGAGCGCCGGTGACCGACGACAACGCCACCAGCGGAACCGCAGGGCGCCGGGAGCCCACTCCCTGCCGCGGGGGAGGCCGTAAGGTTGGTTCGTACGCAAGGGAACTTCGGAAGGAGGCCTGGGTGATCGAGCTCGCGGGGGTTCCCGAGCTGATCGACCCGGTCATGGTGGCCGCGTTCGAGGGGTGGAACGACGCAGGTGACGCCGCCTCCACAGCGGTCGCGCACCTGGACCGGGAGTGGAAGGGCGAGGTGTTCGCGGCGCTCGACGCCGAGGACTACTACGACTTCCAGGTCAACCGGCCGACGGTCTGGCTGGACGGCGGGGTACGCAAGATCACCTGGCCCACTACGCGGCTCTCCGTGGTCCGTATCGGCGGGGACAAACCCCGCGATCTCGTCCTGGTCCGCGGTATCGAGCCGTCGATGCGCTGGCGCTCGTTCTGCAACGAGATCCTGGGCTTCGCCCACGAGCTGGGCGTCGAGATGGTGGTGGTGCTGGGCGCGCTGCTCGGCGACACCCCGCACACCCGCCCGGTGCCGGTCAGCGGAGTCACCTCCGACCCGGATCTGGCACGGACCATGGATCTGGAGGAGACCCGGTACGAGGGACCAACGGGCATCGTCGGCATCCTTCAGGAGGCGTGCACGCATGCGGGTGTGCCCGCGGTGAGCCTCTGGGCGGCCGTGCCGCACTACGTGTCGCAGCCGCCCAACCCGAAGGCCACCATGGCGCTGCTGAACCGCCTGGAGGACCTGCTCGGACTGCGCATCCCGCTGGGCGAACTGCCTGAGGACGCGCGGGCCTGGCAGCTCGGGGTCGATCAACTGGCCGCCGAGGACAGCGAAGTGGCGGAGTACGTGCAGACGCTGGAGGAGGCCCGGGACACCGCGGAGCTTCCCGAGGCGACGGGCGAAGCCATCGCCCGGGAGTTCGAGCGGTATCTGCGGCGCCGGGACATCGGCCCGGGCTCCGGACCGGGTCAGGCGCCGGGCGGGCATGCGACGGAGGGCGGCGACGCCTCGTATCTGCGCGACACGTCGAGCGGCCGCACCAGGCCGCCCAAGCCGTCGCGGCCGGAGACGGGGACATCACCGGGAACCTCTGGTGAGCCCGCTCAGGAGCAACCCTCCGGCGACGACAACGACTCCGAAGATTCATCGGAGGACTGACGGCGGTGCGCCGGGCGGGCACTCGACCCGCCCGGCGCATCACTGCCCAACCGGCTTCTCAGGAGCAGCTGAAGCGCGCCGCGGCCCAGTCGCCGTGGTCACCGGTCTTGGATCCGTTGGTGTCGGTGACCTTCAGATGCACATGGCGCGCACCGGTGACGTCCACATCGACCGGCACGGTGGCCGATGCCCCGGTCACCCTCGGCGAGGTCCACAGCACCTTGCCGTCCGCCTCGACGGAGAACGCCACTTCGCCGTAGCCGTTGATCTCGTCGTCGATCCCGGCGTCCGCGGTGAACGTGGTGCAGCGTCCGCCGAGATAGACCTCGATGTCGGAGTCGGCGTGGCTGCCGATCCCCTTCGCGTAGGTCTTCCCGGCGAGGGTGAGAGTGTGTCCGTCGGTCGCGCCCGACTCGCCGTTACTGCGGTCGCGTTCGGCCGGGCCGTAGCCGTTGGTCGACTTCAGCCACACCATGTCGCTCGCCCAGGTGTCGGCGGTCGGCGGCTCGGGCATCACCGCGGCCGCGAACCGCTGGACGGTGGTACGGGATTCGCCCGCCGCCCGGTAACGGGCGAGCGCGGTGATCCGGGCCTCGCCTGTGGCGTCCTTCGCCGGGGTGACCGCCACCTCGACCCGCCGGGTGGTGCCCGCCGGGATCCGGTCCACGGTGTTCGCCGGGGTGACCTGCCAGCCCTCAGGGACGTCCAGGCTGACCGCGGCGTCCGTCACATCGGCGCTGCCCGCGGTGACATCGACGGCCACCGTGCCCGCGACGCCCGCCCCGACCTCCTGCCCGTCCGGCGCGGAGACGACGGCCGTGGCGGCCGCGTTCTTCCCGCCGACGGCGCTGGTGTCCTCCAACTTCACACTGAACTTCTTGCCGGTGGAGAGCGGCGCTGTCTTGATCTTCACGACTCCGCCGCGGTCGTCCCGGTCGTACCACCAGCCCTGCTTCGCGTTCTTGTACGCGGCCGCGGAACCCAGCCGGGGCAGCTTGCCGTCGAGCTTCACCGCGCTCGGCGCGGACCCGGTGTGCACGCTGAACTCGTACGGCCGCCTGCTCTGCTTTCCGGTGAAGTCCCCCTTGCTCGCACCGATGTTCACAGTGATATCGCCCGCGCCCCGGACGGGTGCGTCGACGTCCGCCCGCTGGGTGGCGTACCTGCCGTCACGGTGCTGCCGGGTGACACCGTCGTCCTCGTAGAGCGTGAAGGAGGACGCACCCTGCGGGTAGATGTCCCAGGCCAGCGAGGAGTCGGCGGTCCGGTCCTGGTACGAGCGGATGCCCGGCCACATCGGCACACTGGCTCCGGCCTTCACGAAGAGCGGCAGGGTGTCGAGCGGGGCGCTGTAGTTGTCGACGGTGGTGGGCCCCTGATAGGTGCGGCCGCTCCAGTAGTCGATCCAGGTGCCCTTCGGCAGATAGATCCCGTCGCGGTGGGTGCTGTCCTGGTAGACGGGTGCGACCAGGAAGTCCTCGCCGGACATGAACTCGTACTTCGCCGCGTCCGTCGCGGCCTTCGGGTCGTCCGGATATTCGAGGACGAGCGGGCGGACCATGCCGACGCCGGTCTTGGTCGCCTCGTGCGCGTACGAGTACTGGTACGGCAGCAGCGACTCCTTGAGCTTGAGGTAGTCGCGGTTGATGGAGGTGTAGGGCTCGCCGTAACGGAAGGGCTGCTTGTCGCTGGCCGCCCAGCCGTCCATCGTCATCGTGGTGCCCAGGAACATCTTCCACTGGAGGTCACGGGTGTACGTCTTGGCGCTGCCGCCGAAGATGCCGTCGACGTCGCCCGTCGTGTAGGCGAGTCCAGACATCGTGGCACCCGCGTAGGTCGGGATCTGCCAGCGGATGTAGTCCCAGGTGCCGGACTGGTCACCGGACCACTGGACGCCGCAGCGCTGCGCGCCCGCCCAGCTCTCCGGGGCGTAGGTGAAGCCGCGGGCGTCGCTGTTGTCCTCGATGCCCTTGTAGGCGTCCTTGCAGCCGTCCAGCGCGAACTTGTAGCCCGCGCCGACCCAGGCGACGTCCAGCTTGGCGACCCGCTGGCCCGCCTTGACCTGGTCGGCGATCTTGTCGATGCCGTCCTCGGTCCACAGGCCGAGCTGCATGCCGCGGTCCTGGAGACCCTTGGTGGTCTCGGCGAGGTCCTCGTGGCCGCAGCCGTAACCGTCGTTGACCAGCATCCAGCCGTTCGGCATGTCGTGCTCGACGTAACCGTCGGCGACCTTCAGGGCATCCAGGGTGTGGCGCTCACCGCGGTTGGCATTGTGCAGGTAGCAGTCGGAGTCGCCGATCTCCATCCCGTACACGGGCGGCAGGAAGGGCTTGCCGGTGAGCTTCGTGTACTGCCCGATGACGTCCTTGGCGTCGTCGCCGGCGAAGTAGTAGGCGTCGAAGCGCTGTTCCTTCGCGCTGGTGGTCACCGGGTCGGTGAACGCGTAGGTGTTGGGCGCGTAGGTGTTGCGGAAGACGCCGTACCCGGCGGAGGAGAGGTAGAACGGCACGGAGTTGGGGTGACCGCCGTCGTTCCAGTTGTAGTCGACGCCGACCTCGACGGTCTTGTCGCGGTGCGAGGTGTTGCCGCGCCCGTTCTGCATGCCTGCACCGTAGAACTGCTCGTCGGCGCCGCGGGCCAGCGTCTGGGTGGTGCGCTTCCCGTCCCAGCTCAGCCCCTTGGCCTCGGACCAGACGAGGCTGCCGTCCGCCCGGTGGAGCTCGAAGCGCAGCGGCGACTTGTAGGCGCGCAGCGTGACGCTGTCGGTGGACAGCTCGTACCGGTCGCTCTTCTCGTTCCACCGGGTGTGCGGCGGGGCGCCCTGCGGCAGGACGATCTCGTCGCCGGTCGGGTCGGAGAACGTACCGTCCGGGGCCAGTTCGATACGGAAGGTCTCGTCGGTGACGAAGCTGACCCGGGCCTCGGCGGAGCCGGCTCTGAGGTGGTAGACGGACCCGTCGGCGGAGAAGCCGCTCAGATCACCGACCGTCGTGGCCTCGGGCGCGGCGGGTTCGGCCTGTGCGCTGCCGGGTCCCGCAAACACGGCGGCCAGTCCCAGCAGAGCTGCAACTGCCACCATCCTGATGCGCGTTGATGATTGCATAGGGAGCTTTTAGCGCAACAGCGAGCATTTGACCATGGATAAAACGGGACCGGCCCCGAACTTCGTAGAGAAGTCCGAGGCCGGCCAACAGGCGGAGAAAGACGGGTTGTTACAGCGCGACACCCAGCAGTGCGTCGACGGTGCGCGAGACGAGGCCCGGTGCACCCTCGTCCGTACCGCCCTCGGCGTTCTGGCGCTCGACCCAGCGGTCCACGGCAGCCAGAGCGGCCGGTGCGTCCAGGTCGTCGGCGAGGGCCTCACGGACCTCTTCGACGAGGGCGTCGGCGGACAGTCCGTCGGGCCGGGAGACGGCGGAACGCCACCGTGCGAGCCGCTGGACGGCGTCGGCGAGCACCTGGTCGGTCCACTCCCAGTCCGACCGGTAGTGGTGCGAGAGCAGCGCCAGCCGGATCGCGGCCGGATCCACGCCGTCGCGGCGCAGCGTCGACACGAAGACCAGGTTGCCCCGGGACTTGGACATCTTCTCGCCGTCCAGAGCGACCATGCCGGCGTGCACGTACGCCTGGGCGAACGGGTGCTCGCCGGTCAGCACCTGGGCATGCGAGGCGCCCATCTCGTGGTGCGGGAAGGCGAGGTCGGACCCGCCTCCCTGGACGTCGAAGCCCATGCCGAGGTGGTCCAGGGCGATGGCCACGCACTCGATGTGCCAGCCGGGCCGGCCGGCACCGAGCGAGGCACCGTCCCAGCTCGGCTCACCCTCGCGGGCGGCCATCCAGAGCATCGGGTCGAGCGGGTTCTTCTTCCCCGGGCGCTCCGGGTCGCCCCCGCGCTCTGCGGAGAGCAGCCGCATCGCCTCGGCGTCCAGGTTGGACACCTCGCCGAAGTGCGGGTCGGTCTCGACGGAGAAGTACACGTCTCCGTCGAGCTCGTAGGCGGCACCGGCGTCCCGGAGCCGTTCGACGAGTGGGACGATGCCGGGTATCGCCTCCACCGCGCCGATGTAGTGCTTCGGCGGAAGCATGCGCAGGGCGGTCATGTCCTCGCGGAAGAGGGCTGTCTCGCGTTCGGCGAGCTCGGTCCAGTCCTGACCGTCGCGCACGGCCCGCTCCAGCAGCGGATCGTCCACGTCGGTCACATTCTGGACATAGTGAACCTGCCGCTTGGTGTCGAGCCACACGCGCTGAACGAGGTCGAACGCGTTGTAGGTCGCCGCATGACCCATGTGGGTCGCGTCGTACGGCGTGATGCCGCAGACGTAGATGCGGGCGACGGGACCGGGGTCAAGAGTGATCCGTCCGCCGGTCGCGGTGTCGTGGATCCGAAGGTCGCGGCCCTTGCCAGGCAGGGCGGGGACCTCAGAAGCGGGCCAGGCATGCATGTCATGAGCGTAACCGGACGTTGCTTCCGGATACGAACCGGATACGGGATCCTGGCCGAAGAGACGGTCTTGCGCTTCCGCGGTGACCGCTCCCGCACCCCGCCGCTTCCCGGAACCGCGGCTCTGCCCCGGCCCGCGGCCTCCGCCGCCGGACGGCCTGTGCGAGGCTCACAGGCCCCCTCGGACGGCGGTAACGGCCCCCGGCCCGTCACACCGGTGGCCAGGGGATCGCGGGCCACCCGCCACTCGGCCCCGGGTGCCGCCCCGTCATCCGCAGCGCCTCCACCCGCCCCCGCAACGCATCGATCTCCACCGCAGTGATCAGCTCCGCCAGTCGGGTGACCAGCGCCGTCCCCGGCGCCAGCTCTTCCGCCAGCCGGTCCAGCACGTCGACGGCCTCGGCCGTCAGCGGTTCCCCCGCCCACCCCCAGAGCAGTGTCCGCAGCTTGTCGTCCGCGTTGAACGTCACTCCGTGGTCGATGCCGTACAGCCGGCCGTCCGTCGCCGGCAGCAGGTGCCCGCCCTTCCGGTCGGCGTTGTTGATCACCGCGTCGAGGACTGCCAGCCGCCGCAGCCGCGGATCGTCCGCGTGCACCAGCAGAGCCGTCCTCCCCTCGCCCACGTCGGCCTGGGCGACGGCCTTCCACCCGTCCCCCGGCTCCTCGTCCTCGACGAGCGCCAACAGCGGAGGCTCACCGTCCGCGGATGCCTCCGAGGGCGCCTCGATCCACAGCTGGCACATCCCCTCCCCGTACGGCCCGTCCCGCAGCACGGTCGGCGGCACCAGCCCCCATCCCGTCACCTCGGAGATCTCGTACGCGGCGACCTCGCGCCCGGCGAGCGTGCCGTCGGGGAAGTCCCACAACGGCTGTTCCCCGGCGACGGGCTTGTATACGCAGGTGCGCTCCTCGCCCTCGTACGCGACCGTGCAGTAGAGCACCGCATTGGACGCGTCACGGATCTGACCGCGGACGGTGAGCTGTCCCTCGGTGAGCAGGGTGATCAGCCGGGTGTCCGTCAGGCTCCCCGTCGGTATCCGTTCTGGCGCGGGCACACGTGTCCTTCCGGGTCGAGCGGCAGGCTGCACAGCGGGCACGGCGGACGTCCGGCGTTCACGACGTCCAGGGCGCGCTTGGCGAACGCCCGCGCCTGCGCGCCGCTGAGCCGGACCCGGAGCATCGGTGGACCGTTCTCCTCGTCCTGCAGCATCCGTTCCTCGGCCTCCGCGAGATCGTCGTCGGAGTCCGCGTCGAGCTCGACCAGGGCCTGTGCCTCGACGATCATGCGCTGTTCCTCGCCGTCCCAGGCGAGAGCCATCGTCCCGACCCGGAACTCCTCCTCGACGGGCACGTCGAGCGGAGCGGTGTCGGTGACGTCCATCGGGGCCACTGCGGGCACCGGCGAGTTCCCGCCGGTCCTCCGCACGACCTCGTCGAGCAGTTCGTCGATCCGCTCGGCAAGCGCGGCGACCTGGGTCTTCTCCAGGGCCACGCTGGTGACACGTCCGCCTGAGGAAGCCTGCAGGAAGAACGTACGGCGTCCAGGCAGCCCGACCGTACCGGCCACGAAACGGTCCGGGGGGTCGTAGAGGAACACCTGACGGGACACGTCCTGTCTCCCTTGAGAATTGACGGCAAATGAGGGGCGGCCGGGTTCCGGGAGGGTCCCGGAGGGAAGGGCGCCTACGGCGCGTCCACCCTACTGCGCGGAGCGATCACGGCGCCCCAGCGCCGCCACCGACCACCGCATCCGTACCTGCTTCCGTATCCGTGGCCGCGCCGGCGCTCGCCTCGCGCGGCTCCAGCGACGCGAAGTCCCCGGTGTCGCCCAGTCGCAGCAGGAAGGGCCGCAGCCGTGTGTAGCGGATCGCGGTGACCGAGCAGGGTTCGGCCTGGATCCGCTGGAAGAGGTCGAGATGCATCCCGAGCGCGTCGGCGACGACGGACTTGATGATGTCGCCGTGCGAGCACATCACGTACACCGCGCCGTCACCGTGCTCGGCCTCGATCCGGGCGTTCCACTCCCGTACGGCCTCGACGGCGCGCGCCTGCATCGCCCGCATCGACTCACCGCCGGGAAAGGCCACCGCTGAGGGGTGCTGCTGCACGACGGACATCAGGGGCTCGTCGGTGAGTTCCGCGAGTTTGCGCCCCGCCCAGTCGCCGTAGTCGCATTCACTGATCCGCTCCTCGGTGTGCAGCGGCAGCCCCGGCCGGGCGTCGAGCAGCGGCTGCAGAGTCTCCCGGCAGCGCTGCAGCGGGCTGCTGACGGCGGCGGCGAGGGGCACGGAGGCCAGCCGCTCGACGAGCGCGGCGGCCTGCGCGACGCCGCGCTCGTCGAGCGCGACACCGGGGGTCCGGCCGGCGAGGACCCCGGCCGTGTTGGCGGTGGAGCGTCCGTGGCGTACGAGGATCAGGGTGGGCATACGGGCCAGCGTAGGCCGATGTCCCCGAGGAGATGCGTCGGGGACCGGAGCAGGGAAGAATGCGCGCCGTGATTGTGGATTGCGCGATTTATCGGGATGGGCGACGTACCGACGGACCTGCCGACTTCTCCGACGCCCTCGACGAGGCACGGGCCACCGGGGACGCGTTTCTCTGGATCGGGCTGCACGAGCCCACGGAGAAGGAGTTCGACCTCGTCAGCAGCGAGTTCGGGCTGCATCCACTGGCCGTGGAGGACGCGCTGAGCGCGCACCAGCGGCCGAAGCTGGAGGTGTACGACGACTCCCTCTTCGTGGTCATCAAGCCGGTGGTGTACGAACCCGAGGACGACACCGTCACCACCGACGAGCTGATGGTCTTCATAGGTGATTCGTTCGTCGTGACGGTCCGGCACGGGGAGGGCGCGCCGCTCGCCGAGGTACGCCGTCGGCTGGAGGCCGATCCCGAGGTGCTCAAGCACGGCCCCACCTCGGTCCTGTACGCGGTCAGCGACGCCGTCGTCGACCACTACATCGATGTGGCCGCGGAACTCCAGGTCGACCTGGAGGAACTGGAGACCGAGGTGTTCTCACCGAGCAGCACCATCGACACCAAGAACATCGCGTCGCGCATCTACACCTTCAAGCGGCAGGTGCTGGAGTTCCGCCGGGCCACCGGCCCGCTGAACGCGCCCATGGTCCGGCTGGCAGGCGCCACCGTGCCGTTCGTCGACGAGCACTCGCAGCCGTTCTTCCGCGACGTGAGCGACCATCTGACACGCGCCAACGAGCACGTGGAGGGGCTGGACCGGCTGCTCTCCGACATCCTCTCCGCGCATCTGGCGCAGACGGGGCTGCGGCAGAACGACGACATGCGGAAGATCTCGGCGTGGGCCGCCATGGCGGCCGTACCGACGATGGTGGCAGGGATCTACGGCATGAACTTCGAGCACATGCCGGAGCTGCGCTGGGCGTGGACCTACCCGACGGTGATCGGGCTGATGGGCTGCGCGGTCTTCGGCCTGCACCGCCTGTTCAGGCACCACGGCTGGCTCTGACGTCGGGCTGCCCGCCGAAGGCGCGGCTCAGACCGACCGGCACATGGGGGGTGGCAGAAGGAGCGGGGCTGGGTGCGGGCAGCTGCAAGGCGGAGGAGGGAGGCAACGCGGAGTGTTGTTGACTGGCGACAACGCCGCAGGTGCGCGTGCCCAGCCCCGCGACGCCGCCTCCCATGTGCCGGACGGTCTTAGGCGTACTCGGGCGCCGGTACCGCCGGGCCGCCCAGCGCGTCGCGCCGCTCGGGCGGTTCCAGGCTGACCATGCGCCGCCAGCCGACGAGCCGTTCGTACACGTAGACGCCGTGGATCCCCGCGGCGAGCACCACCCTCCTGGCCCTGGACCAGCCCAGGATGCGGCCCATGTGGGCCATCACAGCGAGGCTGACATCGCGGTACACCCGGATCTCGGCGAGGGCGCACTCGCGCAGGACCCGCTGGATCGTCCGGCCGTGTCCGGCGCGGGCGAGGCGGAGCAGCTCTTCGTGGCAGTACGCCAGGTGGTTGTCCTCGTCGTTCAAGATCATCTTCACCGCACGGCCCACGTCGGGGTGGTCGGCGAAATACTTGTGGAGCGTCTTCATCTGTTCGGAGGCGCGCTGCTCGGTGACTCGGCTGTGCGCCAGATACGTGACGATGTCGAGCTCGGAGAGCGGCTCGTCACGTATCAGCTGCTCGTGGGCGAGGCCGATGCCGTGCTTCTCCAGCAGCATCGTGTAATCCGTCTCGTGCGGCACCTCGGCCGGCCGCAGCCCGCGCTTCTTCAGCAGGGCGTGGAAGATCCGGCCGTGCTTGTCCTCGTCGGCGCCGTGCCGGACGATCTTGGGAACGAGGGCGCGCTGGCTCTCGGGGGCCAGGGCCGCGATACGGCCGTTCTCCCAGCCGCCCTGACTCTCGCCACCTGCGGCGATCGAACAGAAGAGCCGGAACGACTCGTCGTTGTCGAGAATCTCCTGGAACAGGTTCTTTGCCGAGAGCATCGCTGGCGCCTCCGTACCGGTGTCCGCAGAAGCAAATTCAAATGCGGCACGGGAGAGCAGGCAACAGGAGGCATCTCCGGCAGGGCCGAACGGGTGCCGCGTAACCGATGGGGGCCGGGCGCGTTGTGCTGCGTAACGGCCGTGGCGGGGAGGACCCCCGAGCCCCCACCACGGCCGTAGTGCTGCCCGCGAGCGGTTACGCCAGGCCGGACCGCTCCAGCGCGTCCGTGCCGGCGCGCAGCGCGGCGATCCGCTCCTCGCGGGTGAAACCGGCCGGAGCGAGGGTCAGGGTCGTGACACCGGCGGCGGCGTAGGCCTGCATGCGCTCCGCGATGCGATCGACCGAACCGAGCAGCGTGGTCTGGTCGATCAGCTGGTGCGGTACGGCGGCGGCGGCGCCGGTCTTGTCACCGGACAGGTATGCGTCCTGGATCTCGGCGGCTTCCTTCTCGTACCCCATGCGCTGGGCGAGCTGGTTGTAGAAGTTCTGCTTGCGGCTGCCCATGCCGCCGACGTACAGCGCGGTGTACGGGCGGAACATGTCGGCGAGTGCGTTGATGTCGTCACCGACGGCGAGCGGCAGCGTCGGGCAGACGTCGAAGCCGTCCATGGTCTTCCCGGCCTTCTCGCGGCCCGCCCGCAGGTGCTTCACCGCGGTGTCCTCGAGATGGTCGGCGGACGGGAAGATCAGCAGCGCGCCGTCGGCGATCTCGCCGGTCTGCTCCAGGTTCTTCGGGCCGATCGCGGCGATGTAGAGCGGAATGTGCTCGCGCTGCGGGTGGACGGTGAGCTTGATGGGCTTGCCGGGACCGTCCGGCAGCGGAAGCGTCCAGTGCTCGCCCTCGTACGAGAGCCGCTCGCGGGACATCGCCCGGCGGACGATCTCCACGTACTCCCGGGTGCGGGCCAGCGGCTTGTCGAACTTGACGCCGTACCAGCCCTCGGAGACCTGCGGTCCCGACACACCGAGGCCGAGACGGAACCGGCCGCCGGAGAGCGAGTCGAGGGTGGCAGCGGTCATCGCCGTCATGGCGGGCTGGCGGGCCGGGATCTGCATGATCGCGGAGCCGACGTCGATGGACTCGGTCTGGGCGGCGACCCAGGTGAGCACGGTCGGCGCGTCGGAGCCGTACGCCTCGGCCGCCCAGCAGACGTCGTAGCCGAGCCGGTCGGCCTCCTGGGCGACGGCGAGGTTGTCGCCGTCCATTCCCGCGCCCCAGTAGCCGAGATTGATGCCGAGCCGCATAGCCGCTCCCCTTACTGATCAGTAACGTCCCTGTGGTCCGGACTCTAGCGCGCACCACCCGGATCCGGCAGGGGCGACTTGACCCCGGGTTGTCCACAGGCTTCCTCCCCGTGGGGCTCTGGCCAGTAATCTCAGCGCCCATGGAGCAGAGGCATCTCGGCCGCACCGGCCTTCGAGTGTCCCGGATCGGGCTCGGCACCCTCACCTGGGGCCGGGACACCGACGAGCACGACGCCGCCGAACAGCTGAAGGCCTTCTGGGAGGCGGGCGGCACGCTGGTCGACACGGCCGATGTGTACGGCGGCGGGGAGGCCGAATATCTGCTGGGGCGGCTCGTCGAAGGTCTGGTGCCGCGGCGCGATCTGGTCATCGCGACGAAGGCGGGCAGCGTGGCCGACCCGTACCACCGCTTCGACGGCTCGCGTGGTCATCTGCTGGCCGCACTGGACGCCTCGCTGGAACGGCTCGGTACGGACTACGTGGATCTGTGGCAGCTCCACGCCTTCGACCCGGTGACTCCGCTGGAGGAGACCCTTCAGACGCTGGAGCTGGCGGTGTCCACCGGGCGCGCACGGTACGTCGGGGTGTCGAACTTCTGCGGCTGGCAGCTCGCCAAGGCGGCGACCTGGCAGCTCGCCTCGCCCGGGGCGCGCACCCGGCTGGCCAGTACGCAGATGGAGTACTCACTGCTGCAGCGGGGCGTGGAGCGCGAGGTGCTGCCCGCCGCACTCGATCTGGGCGTGGGGCTGTTGCCGTCGTCGCCCCTGGGCCGCGGGGTGCTGACCGGCAAGTACCGCACGGGCACCCCGGCCGACTCGCGCGGCGCCTCCGAACTGCTGGCCCCGTTCGTCGAGCCGTATCTCGACGACCCGGCGAGCCGCATCGTGGACGCGGTGGCGACGGCGGCCGACGGGCTGGCCACGACGGCGCTGCAGGTGGCTCTCGCCTGGGTGCGGGACCGTCCCGGAGTGGTGGCCCCGATCGTCGGCGCGCGCAACGCACGGCAGCTCACGGAGGCATTGTCAGTGGAGGCGCTTAGTCTTCCTGACGAGATCTGCCAGGCGCTCGACGATGTGTCGGCGCCCGTGCACCGCTATCCCGACCAGGACTGGAGCACGCTGTGACTGCGCTTCCCCGGGGGGAATCCCCCGGCCCCTCGGCCGCCGACGACGACACCGACGTCGCCGGCTCCGCTGCCGCCGAACCCGCCCCGCCCGCCGAGGACGTGGCCGAGGACGTGGAGGCCGACGCGAGCGAGGCGGAGGAGGCGGACGGGACAGCGGAGCCGGCTGCCCCAAAGGGAGCCGACAAGACGGATGCGGTCGGCGTGACGGACGCCGGCGCGGAGTCCGCTGCCGCCGCGCTCTCGGAGGCCGAGGCCGAGCTGGCCGCCCAGCGGGAGCTGCGGGAGCGGATCGAGAAGCGCAAGGCCGAGAAGCAGGGCCCGATCGCTGCGGGCGCCAAGCTGAGCGGGCAGGCCGCCGACCTGCTGGCAGCGGTGCGTGCCGTGGAGAGCGGCGAGAAGCCCGGCGCCGCGTTCTTCGACTCGCCCGCACCGGCACCGCGCCGCGCCGCTCCCGCGCCGGTACGCCCCCGGGAACCCGAGCCGGTGTTCGCACCGCAGGGTGCCTCTCCGGAGGCCGTGGCCGCGGTGACGGCCGTCCTGGCAGAGGGCGGGGCACCCGAAACCCTGGCGGTCCCGGCGGCGGAGACGCTCGGCGCGCAGGCGGCCGACGTGCTGCGCGCGGACCCGTGGCAGCTGCTGGCCGTACCCACCGTCCGGCCCGAGCAGGCGGACGGCTTCGCAAGGGCCCTGCTGGGCGCCGCGTGCGGTCCGGACGACGAGCGGCGGACGGCGGCGCTGGTCGGCTGGCTACTGGAGCGCGCCGCACTGCAGGGCCACACCGCGCTGGACACGACGGCGGTGCGTGCCGCGCTCGCCGAGCGTGCGGTGACCGACCCGGAGGCGGCCGTGCAGCACGCCCTCGCCGAGGGCGTCGTGCTGGCCTTCCAGGACGGTCCGGACGACCAGGAAGCGGACGGGGATGCAGAGCCCGGGGACGAGGCGGCGGACGGGGCCGGGCAGGAGCCGGCCCCGGTGCTGCTCGGTCTCGAGCGGTACGCGCTGGCCGAGGAGAGCCTCGCCGACGGCCTGGCCCGGCTGGCCAACGCCTGCGAGAAGGACGCCGACTGGTCGGAGGCGGCCGCGGCCGCCGGTTCCCCGTCGGCGGCCGAGCTGATCCGTGCGGTCGCGGCCGGTGGCCTGGTCGCGCACACGGGCGGCGACGCGGCGCGGGCGGAACCCGCCGCGCTGATCGTCGCAGCCCGCGCCCTCGGATTGCGGGCCCTCGGCGCCACCCACAGCGTGGACGGCAGACGGCGGCTGGCCGAGGCGCTCGACGAGCCGTCGGCGGCCGTCACCCTCGCCGGGCTGCTCTCCGGCGCGGAGGGCCCCGGCCGGGACGCGGACGGGGCGATCGCCGTCGATCTGCTGGTCGTGCTGGACGCCCCGCAACTGGACGTGGAAACCGCCGCGATTCTGGTGGAGTCCCTCCCCGACGGCGCCCGGCTGGTGCTCAGCGGCGACCCGGGCGTGCTGGGCTCGGCAGGTGCGGGGCGGGTGTTCGCGGACGTCCTGGCCGCCCGCGCCTGCCCGCAGGTCGTATCCCGCACGCCGGATCCCGGTCCGATCGGCGAGCTGGTCTCCGGGATCGGAATCGGCGAGCTGAACCAGGTGGCGGCCCCCGGCAAGGAGGTGGTGATCGTCCCCGTGCAGGACGCCGGCGAGGCGGTGCACCGCACCGTCCAACTGGTCGCCGACTCGGTGCCGCGTGCGATCGGCGTCCCGTCGGCCGACACCCAGGTGATCACTGTCGGGCACGGCGGCTCGGCGGGCACCCGCGCGCTGAACGCGGCACTCAAGCATCGTCTCAACCCCGGTCCCGGCCGGTTCGGCGGCTTCGACCCGGGGGACCGGGTCGTACACGTCCCGACGCCCGGCAGGACCGTGCCCGGGACGGTCGTCTCGGCCGACGCCGAGGGACTGCATCTGGACTGTGCGGGCACGCCGGTCGTCGTACCGCAGGAGCGGGTGGAGCCGTCCGTGCGCCACGGCTGGGCCCTCAGCGCCCACCAGGCGGCCGGGATGCGCTGGCCCGCGGTCGTCGTCGTGCTGCCCGGTGACGCGGCTCAGGGGCTGAGCCGGGCCTGGGTGTACACCGCGTTCAGCCGCGGCGAGCGGCATCTCTCCGTGGTGCACGGGGTGGATCAGGCGCTGCCGCGCGCGGTGGCCCTGCCTCCGTCCCAGAACCGCACGACCCGGCTGCGCGCCCTGCTGGAGGCGCAGCAGACGGCCGCCACCTGACGGCCTGCCCCGCGAGAGGAGTGGATCAGCGAACGGAGTCGCAGGGCGTCGGGAGCCCACTCCCTGTCGCGGGGGGCGGCCGTAAGGGGTCCCGAAATCCCTGACGGCACAGCCCTTGGGCGCTGTCGTCGAACTGCCGTCGTCGCCCGAAGGGCGGCCGCGCGGCGTCCGGTGCGTCGCCGGTGCCCTGGGCGGGGCACCGGCGACGGCTTCCTGTCACCAACAGCACACGGTCAGGAGCTGTCGGCCGCCAGGTCGTCCAGCTCCTCGTCGAGTTCGTCCTCGTCGAAGACGGAACTGACGTCGAAGCGGCACACCACCAGTTGAGGGTCGGCCTCGTCGAACGGGGCACTGAGCCACTCCCCCGGCTCGGGAAGCTCTTCCGCCGCGGCGACCCAGAGCGTGGAGTCTCCTTCTTCCAGGCCGAACTCCTGGTGCCGGGAGGCGATCTCGTCCGGTTCGTACTCACCGAAGAGCACGCCGAGCGCCGCATGGACACTGGCGCCGACCACGGCGCCGGTCCCGTTGGCGCGGCCGTCCGGGTCCGGGTTGGCGATCTGCTGCGCCTGGGCGAGCAGCCGGGAGGGCTCCACCACCGCGTAGTCGCGGCGGATCAGCACGCTGAGCGCCTTCGGCTCCTCGGGACCGCTGTACGGCGGCAGGGAGTCGTCGGCGCCGGGGATCTCGAATGGAGTGACCTCGTCGTAGCGGTCGTAGAGGAGTTCGTCGTAGACCTCGGCCGCAGCGGCCAGTGCATTGAACGCTTCGTAGACGGCGGGGTCGTCGTCCCCGGACCGGCGCTCGACCGCCGCGAGGTGATGGTCGAGCGCGGCTTTGACCGCATCGGCGGCGGCGCGTACCTCGGCAGCGGTGGGCTGCGCAGCATCAGACATAGTGCAGACGCTATCCGTAGACGGCCTCTGCCCGCACAATAGATGCGATGCCGGAATACGAATTTGTCGATGTGTACGTACCACGCGGGGTCTCCCGGAAGGAAACCGCCCGCCTGCTGACCGACCATGCCGAGTACGGCCACTGGGAGTTGGACCGATTGACGCTGCGCCGCGACGGCAGCCGCAGGGTGCGTCTGCGTCGGCGGATCATTCGCCAGATACGCGCCACCTGGTGAGACGAGCGGGCCCCGCATCCGCGGGGCCCGCTCGTCTCCGTCCGGCCTGTTCCGGTGCTGCAGCCCGTTGTTATGCGGCCATACGGGAGCGGCGGTACAGCACCGTACCCGCGCCCGCCAGCAGCAGACCCGCGCCCGCGGGGAGCAGCAGGTCGAGCCCGCCCGCTCCGGTGTGGGCGAGCTGGGGCTCGGGCGCGTTCGGCACGCCTCGCGGTCCGGGTACTTCGGGCTTCTCGGGGGTGAGCGGGATGACCGGAACGTCCACCGGGGGCGTACTCACGGGGTCGTTCTCGCACGTGCTGCCGGTTGCGGAGCCGAGCAGTCCGCCGATGGTGACACTGCTCCCGCAGGCATTCACGGGGACGTCGACGGGGATCTGGATGGTGTTGCCCGAGAGGATGCCGGGCGACCCGTTCGCGTACCCCTCGGCCGTGGCGCCGCTGACGCTTCCGTTGCCCCCGGCCCGGTGCTTGCCTGTTCCGGCGCGGTACTCGCGGGTCAGGTCGCCCATGCCGCGGTCGGCCGCTGCGTGGCGGCCCGATGCTTGCGCACCCGAGCCGTGCCGCCCCGAGGCACTGTTCCCCGAACTGTTTCCCAAACCGTTTCCACAAGCGTTTCCGGCCGCTGGATTGAGCAGTCCGACAACACTCACGGAGTTACCGCATACGTTGACCGGGATGTCGACCGGGATCTCCACCGAATTCCCCGACAGCAACCCCGGGGAATTCGACGCGTCGCCGACCGCTCCCGCGTCGGCGTGTGCGTATCCGCCACTCAGCGCGAGCACCCCGCCCGCTGCCGCCATGGTCATCAGGCCTTTACGCGTGACCTGTCGCATAGGTTGTTCCCTGCCTTCTACCTTCCGGATTACCCCCGGACGTGACCGTGCGGGGGCGGAATGCCCAGCGGCCCCGGAGCGCATGGCGTGCCCCGGATCGCCGAGGGTCTGGCAGCCCTCGACGGCGACCTCGTCCTCATGGGCGACTTCAACGACGGCACCGAGG
>NZ_JBEZKL010000013.1:0-99236 GCF_040704695.1 Streptomyces sp. NPDC048411 | reverse complement strand
CGGCGGGACTGGAGTTCCCACGGCTCCGGCCATCGCCGGCTCTTTCTCAAATGAGCGGAAGCCCCTGCCTCGCTTTGTGTCCCCGAACGAACATGTTGCCCGCCGGGTCCCTGCCCGGCGGGCACCGCTGCGTCCGTGTGGTCTCAGCCGGTCGGACCGCTGCTGGCCAGCGCGTCGGACAGCTCCTTCGCGACCTGTTGAAGGATCGGCACGATCCGTTCCGTCGCCGCCTCCGTCACCCGTCCCGCCGGGCCCGAGATCGAGATCGCGGCCGAGGTGGGGGAGTCGGGTACGGAGACCGCCAGGCAGCGGACCCCTATCTCCTGCTCGTTGTCGTCGACCGCATAGCCCGCCCGGCGGACCTGGTCGAGCGCGTCCAGGAAACCGTCCGGGGTGGTGATCGTCTTCTCGGTGGCGGCCGGCATTCCGGTGCGGGCCAGCAGCGCCCGTACCTCCTCCGGCGGAGTGTGTGCGAGCAGCGCCTTGCCCACCCCGGTGGAGTGGGGGAGCACCCGGCGGCCGACCTCGGTGAACATCCGCATCGAGTGCTTCGACGGCACCTGGGCGACGTAGACGATCTCGTCGCCGTCGAGCAGCGCCATGTTCGCGGTCTCGCCGGTCTCCTCGACGAGCCGCGCGAGATACGGGCGGGCCCAGGTCCCGAGCAGCCGCGACGCGGACTCGCCGAGCCGGATCAGGCGGGGGCCGAGGGCGTAGCGCCGGTTGGACTGCTGGCGTACGTAGCCGCAGATGACCAGGGTGCGCATCAGCCGGTGAATGGTGGGCAACGGGAGTCCGCTGCTTGCGGAGAGTTCGCTGAGCCCGACCTCGCCCCCGGCGTCGGCCATCCGTTCCAGCAGATCGAAGGCGCGCTCAAGTGACTGCACACCGCCGCTGGAACCGGCGGGTTTGGAGTCGGATGTGCTGGCGTGGGACGGCGGCACGTCAACGGTCCTTTCGAGGCGTAAGGGCAAGGCAGCAGCCTACCGGGAGGTTCCCCATCGGCCCACTGCTCCCGGTGCGGCGTCCCGGCCGGTCAGGGCCTGTTTGTCCGGGTGTCCGGGATCAGCCGGACCGTCATGCGATGCCGCACCTGGTCCATGCTACGTTCCGCCCTTCGAAATTGGTCTTTTACTTTGTGGAAATCTCCAGTCGGATGTGCGGAGTGGTCCGCCGGCTGTCCGGAGAGGAAGGTGGGGTCTTGACGGGCTGGAATCCCGAGTGAAGACTCCTTCAACAGTTCGTTGAAATTCTTCGGTGGCCGTGAGCCGCCGACCATCCGGAAGTGAGGAGCACGGGTGTCCGGTGCGGACGTGAACCTGGTACTGCGCTCGACGCGCGTCGTCACCCCCGAGGGGACGCGCCCCGCGGCGGTGGCCGTCGCCGGCGGCACGATCGACGCCGTCCTGCCGTACGACACCGAGGTGCCGGCCGGCGCCCGGCTCCAGGACTTCGGTGACGACGTCCTGCTGCCCGGCCTCGTCGACACCCATGTCCACGTGAACGACCCCGGCCGCACCGAATGGGAAGGCTTCTGGACAGCCACCCGCGCCGCCGCGGCCGGTGGGATCACCACGCTGCTCGACATGCCCCTCAACTCCCTCCCGCCGACCACCACCGTCGGCCATCTGCGTACCAAGCAGCAGGTGGCAGCCGCCAAGGCGCACATCGACACCGGCTTCTGGGGCGGCGCGGTCCCGTCCAACGTGAAGGATCTGCGGCCGCTGTACGAGGCCGGGGTCTTCGGCTTCAAGTGCTTCCTGTCGCCCTCCGGGGTCGAGGAGTTCCCGGAGCTGGACCAGGAACAGCTGGCCCGCTCCCTGGCCGAGATCGCCGGCTTCGACGGGCTGCTGATCGTGCACGCCGAGGACCCGCACCACCTGGCGGCCGCGCCGCAGCGCGGCGGACCCGCCTACGCCGACTTTCTCGCCTCCCGGCCGCGCGACGCCGAGAACACCGCCATCGAGAGCCTCATCGCGCACGCCAGGCGGCTGAACGCGCGCATCCATGTCCTGCACCTGTCGTCCAGCGACGCGCTGCCGCTGATCGCCGCCGCCAAGCGGGAGGGGGTACGCGTCACCGTCGAGTCCTGCCCGCACTTCCTCACGCTCACCGCAGAGGAAGTCCCGGACGGAGCGACGGAGTTCAAGTGCTGCCCGCCGATCCGGGAAGCCGCCAACCAGGATGCGCTCTGGGCCGGGCTCGCCGACGGCACGATCGACTGCATCGTCTCCGACCACTCGCCCTGCACCGCGGACCTCAAGACGCCGGACTTCGCCTCCGCCTGGGGCGGCATCTCCTCCCTCCAGCTCGGACTGCCCGCCATCTGGACCGAGGCGCGCCGGCGCGGCCACTCGCTCGACGACGTGGTCCGCTGGATGTCCGCCGCCCCCGCCGAGCTGGCCGGACTGACCCGTAAGGGCGCCATCGAGGCCGGGCGCGACGCCGACTTCGCGGTCCTCGCCCCCGACGAGACCTTCACCGTCGACCCCGTCGAGCTCTTTCACCGCAACCAGGTCACCGCCTACGCCGGCAGGACCCTGCACGGTGTCGTGAAGTCGACCTGGCTGCGCGGGCAGCGGATCGCAGCCGACGGCGTCCTCACCGAGCCCACCGGCCGCCTCCTCGAAAGGAACCACTGACCATGACGGCGACAGCGCACTTCACCGGTGACGCCGACCCGTACGGAGGCGGCGACCCGTATGCCGACTACCGCACCGCCGACTTCCCCTTCACCCACCTCGTCGATCTCGCCGACCGGCGGCTCGGCGCGGGTGTGATCGCAGCCAACGACGAGTTCTTCGCCGAGCGCGAGAACCTGCTGAAGCCGGAGCCTGCAGAGTTCGACCCGGAGCACTTCGGGCACAAGGGCAAGATCATGGACGGCTGGGAGACCCGCCGCCGCCGCGGCGTCAGCGCCGCGCAGCCGCACCCCTCGGACGAGGACCACGACTGGGCGCTGGTACGGCTCGGCGCGCCCGGCGTCGTACGCGGCATCGTCGTCGACACCGCCCACTTCCGCGGCAACTACCCGCAGGCCGTCTCCGTCGAAGCGGCCTCCGTGCCCGGCTCCCCGTCCCCCGAGGAACTCCTCGCACCGGACGTGACATGGACAACCCTCATATCCCGTACGGCCGTCGGCGGCCACGCGGCCAACGGCTTCGCGGTCGACGCCGGCCGGCGCGTCACCCATCTGCGGGTCAACCAGCACCCCGACGGCGGAATCGCCCGCCTCCGGGTCTACGGAGAGGTCGCCCCCGACCCCGCCTGGCTGGCCGCCCTCGCCACCTTCGACCTCGCCGCGCTGGAGAACGGCGGCCAGGTCGAGGACGCCTCCGACCGCTTCTACTCCCCGGCCACCAACACCATCCGGCCCGGTCGCTCCCGCACGATGGACGACGGCTGGGAGACCCGACGCCGCCGCGACAAGGGCAACGACTGGATCCGCTACCGGCTCGCCGAGCAGGCGGAGATCCGGGCCGTCGAGATCGACACCGCCTGCCTCAAGGGCAACTCGGCGGGCTGGGCGAGCCTTTCGGTGCGGGACGGGAGCAGCGGTGACTGGGCGGAAGTCCTGCCGCGGACCCGGCTGCAGCCCGACACGAACCACCGCTTCGTCCTCCCGGAGGCCGTGCGTGCCACGCACGTGCGGATCGACATCTTCCCGGACGGCGGTATCTCACGGCTGCGGCTGTTCGGCTCGCTGACGGAGGAGGGGGCCGCACGACTGGCCGCCCGCCACCCCGAACTGGGCGGCTGACGAGGACGGGCGGCCCCGCCACCCCTCGCGGGCGGCGGCGCCTGTCACTCCTTCGGACGTGGCGGCTCCCGCCACCCCCTCGGGTGCGCCCGATGCGTCTGCATTCAGGGCTTATGGGACGCTGAGTGCGTCGCACATCCCGAGCAGGAGTTGTCATGATCTTCATCGCCGTCAAGTTCACCGTCCACAGCGAAGAGCGCGACAACTGGCTGCCCGCCGTCGAGCCCTTTACCCTCGCCACCCGTCAGGAGCCGGGCAACGTGTTCTTCGAATGGTCGTACAGCGTCGAGAACCCGGACCAGTTCGTGCTCCTGGAGGCCTTCGCGTCCCCCGAGGCCGGAGAGGCGCATGTAAAGTCCGAGCACTTCGCGGCGGCGATGGACCGGATGGCGGACCTCGTCGCGGTGACCCCGGAGATCATCAATGTCGAGGTCCCGGGCGACGGCTGGTCCCGGATGACGGAGCTCAGGCCCAGCCGTCAGTAGTCCGTGAATCCTGGCGGTTCAGAACTCCTCGTGGACATCCGGATCTCCGCCGTACCGCCGCCGCGGACCGGCGGAGATCCTTTCCAGTTCGTCCGCCGTCAGCTCGAAGCCGAAGATCTCCAGATTCTGGCGCTGCCGCCCCGGATCGGCGGACTTCGGGATCGGGACCGCCCCCAGCTGGGTGTGCCAGCGCAGCGCGGCCTGACCGGGCGTCACCCCGCGTGCCGCGGCGACGGCGACGAGCCCGGGGTCCGTCAGGAGATAGCGGCCGCGGCCCAGCGGGCTCCAGCTCTCGGTCACGATGCCCTTGGCCGCGTGCACGGCCCGCAGCTCCTCCTGCGGGAAACGCGGATGCATCTCGATCTGGTTCACGGCGGGCAGCACTCCGGTCTCCTGCTCCAGCCGGTCGAGCTGGGACGCGGTGAAGTTGGAGACGCCGATCGAGCGCACCAGCCCGTCCTTGCGGAGCTGGATCATCGCCTTCCAGGTGTCGACGTACAGATCCACCCGGGGCAGGGGCCAGTGGATGAGATACAGATCCACGTAGTCGAGCCCGAGGTTGCGCCGGGACTCGTCGAACGACGCCAGGGTCCGCTCGTAACCCTGATGCCTGCCCGGAACCTTGGTGGTGACGACGATCTCCTCGCGCGCCACACCGCTGCGGGCGATCCCGCGTCCGGTGCCGGTCTCGTTGCGGTAATTGAGTGCGGTGTCGACGAGCCGGTATCCCAGGCCCAGCGCTCCGGCCACGGCCTCCTCCGCCGCGTCGTCCTTCATCGGCCAGGTGCCGAGTCCGACGGCGGGGAGGGTGCGGCCGTCGTTGAGGGGGTGAACCGGGGTCTCGGTCATGATCTCCCTTGTCGTTCGAAACCGTCCTGGCCAGGGTAGGGCGGGCAGAGGCACGGGACACGGAGGGCACGGCCGGGCGGAGTACGGGTCAGGCCGCGTGGCCGCCGTCCACCACCACCTCCGTACCGGTGATGTACGCCGCTTCGTCACTGGCCAAGTAGGAGATCAGGGAGGCCACTTCGGCCGTCGAACCGAAGCGGTCCAGGGCGGTGCCGGCGCGCTGCCCGGCGGCGTACTGGCCGTCGGCCGGGTTCAGGTCCGTGTCGATCGGGCCGGGCTGGACCAGGTTCACCGTGATGGAGCGCGGGCCGAGCTCATGGGCGAGCGGTTTGGTGAGACCGGCGAGCGCCGACTTGCTCATCGCATAGAGCGTGGCCGCGGCTGCCGCCGGTGACGAGTGCGGTCCTGGTGTCGGTGCTGGTCATGATGGATTCCTTGTCGGTCGGGGCTGCTGTTTCGACAAGGACAAGGAAAGTCCGTTCGCCGCGCGGTGACCGGCGGGAAACGGACGCCTACGCGGCGCACGGCCTCCGCCGGGTGGACCGATGACGGTGAAACAGGTGTTCCCGGTGCCGTGGACCTCCCGGTACCGTGATCGTTCCGCGGGCGAGCCGGTGCGGTCTCCCCGTGGTTCCCACTGTGATGCATCACGAGAACCACGAGTGCCAGGAGAAACCAGGTGTCCGCGATCGCCCTGCCCGCCCTCGCACCACCGCGCCGGGCCTGGCTCAGCGATCTGCCCGTGCTGCTCGTCGCGGTCGTCTGGGGCACCAGCTATCTCGCCGCCAAGGGCATCACGACCACGCAGACCGTCATCGCGGTCCTCGTCCTGCGATTCGTCATCGTGCTGCCCGTGCTGGCCGCTACGGGGTGGCGCAGGCTGCGGGCGCTCAGCGCGGCGCGGTGGCGCGGCGCGGGGCTGCTGGGGCTGGTCCTCAGCGGGATCTTCCTCGTGGAGACGTACGGCGTCGTGCACACCTCGGCGACCAACGCCGGCCTCATCATCAGCCTCACCATGATCTTCACACCGCTCGCCGAGGCCGCGGTGACCCGGGTCCGGCCGTCCAGGGCCTTTCTCGCCGCCGCCGCGCTGTCCGTCGCCGGTGTGGTGCTGCTGACCCAGGGCGGCGGTTTCACCAGCCCCTCGGTGGGCGATCTGCTGATGCTGGTGGCCGCACTCGCCCGTACCCTCCACGTGCTGCTGATGGCCCGCATCAAGTCCGTCCAGGACGCCGACTCGCTGTCGCTCACCACCGTGCAGCTCGGCAGCGCGGTCGCCGTCTTCGCCCTGCTCGCCGCCGTGCCCGGTACCGGGGCGTCGCCGTGGGCGGTGGCCTCGGAGTTCGGTGTCCGGGAGTGGGGCGGGCTGCTCTTCCTCTCCGTCTTCTGCACGCTCTTCGCGTTCTTCGTGCAGATGTGGTCGGTGCGCCGCACCTCGCCGTCCCGGGTCAGCCTGCTGCTCGGTACGGAACCGCTGTGGGCCGCTGCCGCGGGCATCGCCATCGGAGGAGAACGGCTCGGCGTCCTGGGCGTGGTGGGCGCGGGGCTCGTCCTCGCCGGGACGGGCTGGGGGCGTCGCGCCGCCTCCGCGCCCTGAGCCGGGCGGGGGAGGCCGTTACTCCTTGAGCCGGTCCGCCGCCACCATCACCGCGGCGCCCGTCACCACCAGCACGATGTTGACGAAGACCGGGTGGCCACCGAGGAACTCCAGTCGCCGCACCACCGCCCAGAGCCGGAACCAGCCCGTCCATTCGTGCAGCAGCCCGGCGACGCCCTGGATGAACACGATGAAGCCGGCCGACTCGCAGAGTTTCTTCATAGGGAGAGCCTCGCGGGACCGTTCCGGCCGCGACGTCGGCCGCCGGTCTGCGACACGGCGCCGAAAGTATCCGGTCCGGCGACTTTGGTGGCTTCCCGCTCCCGCACGGCCGGTACGAGCCCGTCAATTGAGTAGTTTTGTCGATATGACGCGCACGGAGTACCGCTGGCTGCTGCCCTCGGCCATGGCCGATCCCGAGCTGCCCGGCGACCACGGCCGCCGGGCGCGCCGCACACTACGGGACTGGGTCGTCGACATCACGGCCTTCCTCTGTGCGGCCGGCATCGGCCTGCTCGCGGCCGCCGCGATCGACGCCGACCACACCACCCCCCGCGGTGTCGTCCTCGCCGACTCGCTGATCGGCGCCGCGGCCTGCTGCGCGCTGTGGACGCGGCGCCGGTGGCCGGTCGGACTCGCCGTGGCCCTGACGTTGCTCGCCACCGTCGAACCGGTCGCCGGCGGGGCGATGCTTGTCGCGCTGTTCAGCGTGGCGGTGCACCGGCCGTTCAAACCGGTGGCCGCCGTCGGTGCGCTGGCCCTGGCCGTCGCCCCCGTACAGCCGTATCTGCGCCCCGACCCGAACACCTCGTTCGTCGGCTCCACGATCATCGGTGTGCTGCTGGTCCTGCTGGTGCTGAGCTGCGGCATGGTCGTGCGGTCCCGGCGCCAGCTCGTCGTCACCCTGCGCGAGCGCGCACACCGGGCCGAGACCGAGGCCGAGCTGCGCGCCGAGCAGGCGCAGCGGCTGGCCCGCGAGGCCATCGCCCGCGAGATGCATGACGTCCTCGCCCACCGCCTCACCCTCCTCAGCGTCCACGCGGGCGCCCTCGAATTCCGCCCCGACGCGCCCCCCGCCGAGGTCGGCCGGGCCGCCGGGGTCATCCGGGACAGCGCGCACGAGGCGCTCCAGGACCTCCGCGAGATCATCGGCGTCCTCCGCAGCCCCGGCGACAACGGGGACGGCAACCGGCCGCAGCCCACCCTCGCCACCCTCGACGCGCTGATCGCCGAGTCCCGTCTCGCCGGCATGAAGATCACCCTCGACAATCGCATCGCCGACCCGGCCGCCGCCCCCGCCGCCACCGGCCGCACCGTCTACCGCATCGCGCAGGAGGGCCTGACCAACGCCCGCAAACACGCCCCCGGAGCCGAGGTCACCGTCACCGTCACCGGGGGTCCGGGTGACGGACTCACCATCGAGGTGCGCAACCCGGCGCCCGTCGAACCGTTCGAGCGGGTCCCCGGCTCCGGCCAGGGCCTCATCGGTCTGACCGAGCGCGCCACCCTCGCCGGGGGCCGCCTCGACCACGGGCCCGAACCCGACGGCGGATTCGGGATCCGGGCCTGGCTACCGTGGACCTCATGACCACGCCCCTGGAACCTCCGGCCCAGCCCGTGCGGCTGCTCATCGTCGACGACGATCCGCTTGTGCGGGCCGGGCTGACGTTCATGCTGGGCGGCGCCGCCGACATCGTCATCGTGGGGGAGGGAGCGGACGGCTCCGAGGTCGCGGGCCTCGTCGACCGGCTCCGCCCCGACGTGGTGCTGATGGACATCAGAATGCCGACCGTGGACGGACTGGCCGCGACCGAGGCGCTGCGCAGCCGCCCCGACGCCCCGGAGGTCGTCGTCCTCACCACCTTCCATGCCGATGAGCAGGTGCTGCGGGCCATCCGCGCCGGCGCCGCAGGATTTGTCCTGAAGGACACGCCGCCCGCGCAGATCGTCGACTCGGTGCGCCGGGTCGCGGCCGGTGACCCCGTGCTGTCGCCCGCCGTCACCCGGCAGCTGATGGACCGGGCCGCGGGCGTCGCAGCGCGGACCGGCGCCGACGGCCGCGCGGGCCGGGCCGAGCAGGCACGCCGGAGGATCGCCGGTCTCGCCGAGCGGGAGCGCGCGGTCGCGGTCGCCGTCGGGCGCGGCCGTTCCAACGCGGAGATCGCCGCGAGCCTCTATCTCAGCGTGGCCACCGTGAAAACGAACGTGTCACGCATTCTCGCGAAGCTCGACTTCAACAACCGTGTCCAGATCGCGCTGTTGGTGCACGACGCGGGGCTGCTCGACGAGGAGGACGACGGGCCGGGCCACGTACGCTGAGACGGTTCGATCCGAGGCGATCGAACCGAACCGGCCGGGAGGGGCTGAACCGTGTCCGCAGTCGACATCGATCTTCGCGGGGTACATGACTTCACCGCGAATCCCTATCCGACGTACGCGAAGCTGCGCTCCGAGGGACCGGTGCACACCATCCGCACCGATGACGCCGAGCGGATCTGGCTGATCGTCGGGTACGAGGAGGGCCGAGCGGCCCTCGCCGACCAACGGCTCAGCAAGGACTGGCGGACCTCGGACCTCTGGACCGGTGACGGCGATCCGATCAACGCCAACATGCTGGAGATGGACGCGCCGCACCACACCCGGCTGCGCAAACTCGTCGCCCGCGAGTTCACCTCCCGCAGGATCGAGTCGCTGCGGCCACGGGTCCAGCAGATCACCGACGAACTGCTCGACGCGATGGTGCCCGCCGGCCGCGGCGACCTCGTCGACGCGCTCGCCTTCCCGCTGCCGATGACCGTCATCTGCGAGCTGATCGGCGTGCCGGACCTGGACCGCGACCGGTTCCGCCTGCTGTCGAACGGCATCGTCGCCCCGACGTCCGCGGACACCGGAGGCGAAGCGGTCCGCGCGATGGGGGCCTATCTCGTGGAGCTCATCGAGGACAAGCGGTGCGCGCCCGGCGACGACCTGATGAGCGCGCTGATCAGGGTGCGGGACGAGGAGGGTGACGGACTGTCGCACGACGAACTCGTCGGCATGGCCTTTCTGCTGCTCGTCGCCGGACATGAGACCACCGTCAATCTGATCTCCAACGGGGTACGGGCCCTGCTTGCCCACCCCGGACAACTCGCCGCACTCCGTGCGGACCTCGGTCTGATCGACGGCGCGGTCGAGGAGATGCTCCGGTACGACGGACCGGTGGAGACCACCACCTTCCGCTTCGCCCGGGAGCCGGTCGAGATCGGAAACCGGACCATTCCGGCGGGCGAGGCGGTCCTGGTCGCCCTGGCCGGTGGCGACCGCGACCCCGCTCGCTACCCGGACCCGGACCAGTTCGACATCCGCCGCGACGCCCAGGGCCACCTGGCCTTCGGCCACGGCATGCACTTCTGCATGGGGGCGCCTCTGGCCCGGATGGAGGGCCGGATCGCGATCCGTACGCTGCTGGAGCGGTGCCCGGATCTCGCACTCGACCCGGCCGGTGCGGAGCTGGACTGGCTGCCCGGGATGCTGATCCGAGGGGTCCGGCATCTGCCGGTGCGCTGGTGAGGTAAGAAGGTGCGTCATGAGCGGACTTGACATACAGATGGCGCAGAAGGTCCTCGACAGCCAGCCGTTCAGCGGGCTCGTCGGGGCACGGATCACCGCCTTCGGGGACGGCGCCGCCACCCTCGAAGTGGACATCCGGCAGGAACTCCAGCAGCAGAACGGCTTTGTGCACGGCGGCGTCCTGTCGTACGCCGCCGACAACTCGATCACCTTCGCCGCCGGAACGACCCTCGGGCCGGCCGTACTGACCGGTGGCTTCTCGATCCAGTACATCCGTCCGGCGACCGGTCGCACCCTGATCGCCCGCGCCACAGTCGTGCACACCGGCCGTCGCCAGGCGGTGGTCCGCTGCGATCTGTTCGCCGCGGCGGACGACGGTGCACAAGCCCTGTGCGCGGTCGCCCAGGGAACCGTGCTCGCCGCCGAGGCGCGCTGAAGGTTCCCTCCTGGATCAGTCGAGCGACCGAGGCGACCGAAGCCGCCGATGTCGTCGGTCTCGCCGCGCTCGGTGACCACACAGGCCTGCCGATACGGGGCCGCGAGCGGCTGCCGGTCGCCCGTAGCGGGGGCCGCACCGTCAGTCGGTGCGGATCTCCGCCATCGCCACCGGCCGGTGCTCGCGCCGGGACAGCTCGCACGCCTCCGCGATCCGCAGCGCGTGCAGAGCCTCCCGGCCGTCGCACGGGTTGGCCGCCTCGCCCCGCACCACCTGGACGAACGCGTCGAGTTCCGCCTCGTACGCCGCGGCGAACCGCTCCAGGAACCCGGGCCACGGCTTGGCCGGGGCGGCGGGTCCCTGGGGTTCCACCGACGTCAGCGGCGTACGGTCGTCCAGACCGACCGCGACCTGGTCGAGCTCGCCCGCCAGCTCCATCCGTACGTCGTACCCGGCGCCGTTGCACCGGGTCGCCGTCGCCGTCGCCAGTGAGGAGTCGTCGAGGGTCAGCAGCGCCGCCGCTGTGTCGACGTCGCCCGCCGCCCGGAACATCGCGGGACCGGCATCCGAACCGGTGGCGTACACCTCCACCACCTCGCGGCCCGTCACCCACCGCAGGATGTCGAAGTCGTGGACCAGACAGTCCCGGAACAGGCCGCCGGAGTGCGGCAGGTACGCGGCGGGCGGCGGCGCCGGATCGGACGTCATGGCCCGTACGGTGTGGAGCCTGCCCAGCGCCCCGCTCCGCACGGCGGTGCGCGCCGCACCGTACCCGGCGTCGAAGCGGCGCATGAAGCCCAGTTGGAGCACGCTCCCGGCCCGCTCGACCTCCTGCAGAGCGCCCAGCGTCCCCGCCAGATCCAGTGCGATGGGCTTCTCGCAGAACGCCGGCAGGCCCGCCCGTGCGGCCAGTCCGATCAGCTCCGCATGGGCCGAGGTGGCCGAGGCGATCACGACGGCGTCCACCCCCGCGCCCAGCACCTCGGCCACGGACCCGACGGCTGTGGCGTGGCCGATGCGGTCCGCGATCCCGGCCGCCCGCGCCCCGTCGATGTCCGTCACCACCAGGGTGTCCACCTCGGGGTGGCGGGCCAGCGCGCCCGCATGGAAGGAACCGATCCGGCCGGTGCCGATGAGTCCGATACGCATGGACCCAACGTGCCGCCCACCAGCTGCGCTGTCAACTATATGTCCTGACATACCGGGGTGTGTTCGATGCCTCGAGCCGCGGCGCTCGCACCGCACGGCTCCGGCACCACAGCGGTTTCACGGGCGGAGCTACGCGATGAGGCGCGGGCACCTGGATTGTCCGGACAACAGGACGACCTGACTACCGGTGTTCCGGACGTGACAGCTACTCTCCTGCCGTGTCCAAACCCACCGCCGACCCCGCCGCCCTCGAACTCGGCGTGGACCGCAGCAGCCCGGTCCCGCTCTACTACCAGCTGGCCCAGCAGCTGGAGGCGGCCATCGAGAAGGGCCGGCTCGCCCCCGGCAGTCTTCTCGGCAACGAGATCGAGCTCGCGGCCCGGCTCGGCCTGTCCCGCCCCACCGTCCGCCAGGCCATCCAGTCGCTCGTCGACAAGGGGCTGATGGTTCGTCGCCGCGGGGTGGGCACCCAGGTCGTCCACAGCCAGGTCCGGCGTCCGCTCGAACTGAGCAGCCTGTACGACGACCTGGAGGCGGCCGGGCAGCACCCCACCACCTGCGTCCTGCGCAACACGGTGGAGCCCGCCCCCGCCGCGACCGCCGCCGCCCTCGGCGTCCCGGAAGGCACCGAGGTCCATCTCGTCGAACGGCTGCGGTCCGCGCACGGCGAACCGATGGCCCTGCTCCGCAACCACCTGCCGGCCGACCTCGTCGACCTGTCCACCGAACGACTGGAGGCCACCGGCCTCTACCGGATGCTGCGGGCCGCCGGAGTCACTCTGCACAGCGCCCGCCAGACCGTCGGCGCCCGCCTCGCCACGGCCGAGGAGGCGGCACAGCTCGCCGAACCCGAGGGCGCGCCGCTGCTGACCATGGAACGCACCACGTACGACGACACCGGGCGGCCGGTCGAATTCGGCTCGCACCTCTACCGGGCGTCGCGCTACGCCTTCGATTTCCAGCTGCTTGTCCGCTGACGCCCGCATATCGGCCCGTTGACGGGGTTCCCGCTCCTCGCTACAACTCCCGAAGCCGCACTCGGGCGGCCGGGAGAGAAGGCGGACCCACCATGCGTACTCCTCGCAAGGCAGCACCCCTGATCGCCATCTGCACCATCAGCCTCGCCGTCACCGTCGTCGTCGCCGGATGCAGCAGCTCCGGCGGCAAGAGCTCCGAGGACAGGTCCGGCAGCGGCAGCGGGCAGGGAGCCAAGGGCGTCTCCACACCCCGGATGAAGATCGCGATGATCACGCACTCGGGGGAGGGCGACACGTTCTGGGACATCGTCCAGAGCGGTGCGAAGCAGGCGGCGGCCAAGGACAACGTCGAGTTCCTGTACTCCGCGAACAAGGAGGGCAAGGAGCAGGCCCAGCTCGTCCAGGCCGCCATCGACCAGAAGGTCGACGGGATCGTCGTCACCCTCGCCAAACCGGAAGCCGTGGCGGACGTCGTCGCCAAGGCCGCGAAGGCAGGCATCCCCGTCGTCACCATCAACTCGGGTGCGCAGTTCTCCAAGGGCGTCGGCGCGATCGGCCATATCGGGCAGGACGAGAAGGTCGCCGGCGAGGCCGTCGGTGAGGAGCTCAACAAGCGGGGCCGCAAGAAGGCCCTCTGCGTCATCCACGAACAGGGCAATGTGTCGCTGGAGGAGCGCTGTGCCGGGGTGAAGAAGACCTTCAAGGGGAGCGTCGAGAACCTCAGCATCGAAGGCACCAACATGCCCGCCTCCACGTCCTCCATCGAGGCGAAGCTCCAGGCCGACCACGGCATCGACACGGTCGTCAGTCTCGGCGCGCCGTTCGCCGCCGCCTCCGTCAAGGCCAAGGAGGGCTCCGGCTCCGCGGCCGAGGTCGACACGTTCGATCTCAACGCCGAGGTCGTCAAGCGGCTGAAGGCCTCCGAGGTCGGCTTCGCCGTCGACCAGCAGCCCTACCTCCAGGGCTATCTCGCCGTCGACGAACTGTGGCTCGACAGGACGAACGGAAACGTCATCGGCGGCGGAAAGCCCGTGCTCACCGGCCCGGCGATCGTCACCGCCGCCGACGTGCCGCAGCTGGAGAAGTACACCGCGCGCGGTACCCGGTGACCCGCGTGCGGACCGCCGTGGCCACTCCGTGCCGGCACACACGGCCCGCCCCTGCCGGACGGCGCCGAGTCGGGCTCGGGGATACTTGGGCAGCCGGACCGGGTGAAAACACCCCCGGTCGGCACCAAGCAGCACAGCGAGCAGCACAAGAAGGGCACCACGTCGTGGCAAGGGTTCGGACAGGGGTACGTGCGATGGGCGCCGTGCTTGCGGCGGTGCTCGGGGCCTCCCTCGTGGGATGCAGCAGCACCGGTGGCAAGCGGGCGGAGGAGCGCGCGGCCCAGGCTGCTGCCGAAGGCCGGTCCGCGGTGAACACGCCCCGCTGGACCTTTGCCATGGTCACCCACTCCGGCGATGGCGACACCTTCTGGGACATCGTCCAGAACGGTGCGAAGCAGGCGGCCGTCAAGGACAACATCAAGTTCCTGTACTCGCACAACGACGAGGCGCAGCAGCAGGCCCAGCTCGTCCAGGCCGCCATCGACCAGAAGGTCGACGGGCTGATCGTCACGCTCGCCAAGCCCGACGCGTTGAAGGACGTCGTCGCCAAGGCGACCCGGGCCGGGATCCCGGTGATCACGGTGAACTCGGGCTCCGCGGAGTCCAAGGCGTTCGGCGCGCTCACTCACGTCGGCCAGGACGAGTCCATCGCGGGAGAGGCCGTCGGTGACGAGCTCAACGCACGCGGCCGCAAGAAGGCCCTGTGCATCCTGCACGAGCAGGGCAACGTCGGGCACGAGCAGCGCTGCGCCGGGGCGAAGAAGACCTTCGACGGGCAGATGCAGAACCTGTACGTCGAGGGCACCAACATGCCCGACGTCCAGGCGTCCATCGAGGCGAAGCTCCAGGCAGACAAGAGCATCGACGCGGTCGTCACCCTCGGTGCGCCGTTCGCCGACGCCGCTGTGAAGGCGAAGCAGACCGCGGGCTCCACGGCCGAGATCGACACCTTCGACCTGAACGCCAAGGTCGCCGCCGGACTTCAGGACAAGACCCTGGGCTTCGCCGTGGACCAGCAGCCTTACCTCCAGGGGTACGAGGCCGTCGACCTGCTCTGGCTCTACCGCTACAACCGCAATGCGCTCGGCGGCGGCCGCCCCGTCCTCACCGGCCCGCAGATCATCACCTCGAAGGACGCCGCCGAGCTGGCGGAGTACACGAAGCGGGGGACCCGATGACCACGACGGAGCAACCACCCGCCCTGTCCGGGGCTGACGAGCGGCTGCTGCGCACCTCACCGCTGCGCAGGCTCCTGGGCCGCCCCGAACTCGGATCGGTCGTCGGCGCCGCGGCCGTCTTCCTCTTCTTCTCGATCGTCGCCGACAGCTTCCTGCGCGCGTCCAGCCTGGGCACGGTGCTGTATGCGGCGTCCACCATCGGGATCATGGCGGCGCCGGTCGCCCTGTTGATGATCGGCGGCGAGTTCGACCTCTCCGCCGGTGTGCTGGTCACCAGCTCCGCGCTGGTCTCGTCGATGTTCAGCTATCAGATGACGGCCAACGTCTGGGTCGGCGTCTTCGTGTCGCTGCTGGTGACCCTGGCCATCGGCGCGTTCAACGGGCTCATGCTGACCCGCACCAAACTGCCGAGCTTCATCATCACGCTCGGCACGTTCCTGATGCTCACCGGTCTCAACCTCGGCTTCACCAAGCTGATCAGCGGCACCGTGTCGACGAAGTCCATCGGCGACATGGAGGGCTTCGGCTCGGCCCGCAAGGTCTTCGCCTCGGAGTGGACCGTCGGCGGGGTCGAGTTCAAGGTGACCATTCTGTGGTGGGCGGCGCTCGTGGCGATCGCCACCGTGATCCTGCTCCGTACCCGCTTCGGGAACTGGATCTTCGCGGTCGGCGGCGAGGCCGACGCGGCCCGCGCGGTCGGCGTCCCGGTGATCCGTACCAAGGTCGGGCTGTACCTCGGGGTCGCCTTCGCCGCCTGGGTCTCCGGGCAGCATCTGCTGTTCTCGTACGACGTGGTGCAGTCCGGTGAGGGCGTCGGCAACGAGCTGACGTACATCATTGCGGCCGTCATCGGCGGCTGCCTGATCACCGGAGGTTACGGCTCCGCCATCGGCTCGGCGGTTGGCGCGTTCATCTTCGGTATGACCAGCAAGGGCATCGTCTACGCGGAGTGGAACCCGGACTGGTTCAAGTTCTTCCTCGGAGCCATGCTGCTCCTGGCCACCCTGCTCAACGCATGGGTACGCAAGCGCGCGGAGGCGACGACATGACGACCCCGGCCCCCCCGGCGCTGATCGAGCTGGACCACGTCAGCAAGTTCTACGGCAACATCAAGGCGCTCCAGGATGTCTCGCTGGTGGTCCACGCGGGCGAGATCTCCTGCGTACTGGGCGACAACGGCGCGGGCAAGTCCACCCTCATCAAGATCATCGCGGGCCTGCACCGGCACGACGCCGGCACGTTTCTCATCGACGGTGAGGAGACCACGCTCGCCAATCCGCGCGACGCCCTCGACCGGGGCATCGCCACGGTCTACCAGGACCTGGCCGTCGTCCCGCTGATGCCCGTCTGGCGGAACTTCTTCCTCGGCTCCGAGCCGACGAAGGGTGTCGGCCCGTTCAAGACGCTCGACGTCCGGCAGATGCGCGAGACCACCCGCTCCGAACTGCTGCGCATGGGCATCGACCTGCGCGACGTCGACCAGCCGATCGGCACCCTGTCCGGCGGCGAGCGCCAGTGCGTCGCCATCGCCCGCGCCGTCTACTTCGGTGCCAAGGTGCTCGTGCTGGACGAGCCCACCGCGGCGCTCGGCGTCAAGCAGTCCGGGGTGGTGCTCAAGTACGTCGCGGCCGCCCGGGACGCCGGACTCGGCGTGGTTCTCATCACGCACAACCCGCACCATGCGTATCTGGTCGGTGACCGTTTCGTGCTGCTCAAGCGAGGTGCCATGTCCGGCAGCCACGCCAAGGACGGCATCACGCTGGACGAGCTGACCCGCCAGATGGCGGGCGGCAGCGAGCTCGACGAGCTCAGCCACGAGCTGCGGCGGGCCACGTCACCGGGGCGCCCGGACACCGACGACACCCCTTAGGGGTGTCCGGCAGATCATGGCCGGGGGATGTCCGGCGGGTCACGGCCGGGATCGACCCTGATCCGCCGGACACCCCCGGGGCGGGTCGCCACCGGGGCGCCGCGGACCCGGTCCGCCCGCCCGGCGCCCCGGCAGTGGCAGAATCGAGTCTGACGGGCGCCGTCCGTCGCCGGGAGCACCACCACCCGGCCCCCCCCAGACCGCGCAGGGACGATGAGCACGTACCGCGACTTCACACACCGCGGCTCCGCCCGCGCCACCGTCCTGCGGACCGTCGGCACCCGTGAGCGGCGCTCGCACCTCACCGCGCCCCGGGTGCCCACCGTCGGCATCGACATCGGGGGTACGAAGGTGATGGCCGGCGTCGTCGACGCCGACGGCAACATCCTGGAGCAGCTGCGCACCGAGACGCCCGACAAGTCCAAGAGCCCCAAGGTCGTCGAGGACACCATCGTCGAGCTGGTCCTCGATCTCTCCGACCGGCACGATGTGCACGCCGTCGGTATCGGCGCGGCGGGCTGGGTCGACGCGGACCGCTCCAGGGTGCTGTTCGCCCCGCACCTCGCCTGGCGCGACGAACCCCTCAGGGACGCACTGGCCTCCCGCCTCGTCGTCCCCGTCATGGTCGACAACGACGCGAACACCGCCGCCTGGGCGGAATGGCGCTTCGGCGCCGGGCGCGGCGAGGACCATCTGGTCATGATCACGCTCGGCACCGGCATCGGCGGCGCGATCCTGGAGGACGGTCAGGTCAAGCGCGGCAAGTACGGCGTCGCCGGTGAGTTCGGCCACATGCAGGTGGTGCCCGGCGGGCACCGCTGCCCCTGCGGGAACCGCGGCTGCTGGGAGCAGTACAGCTCCGGCAACGCCCTGGTCCGCGAGGCCCGGGAGCTGGCCGCCGCGGACTCCCCGGTCGCCCACGGCATCATCGAGCGCGTCAAGGGGAACATCCCCGAGATCACCGGGCCGCTCATCACCGAACTGGCCCGGGAGGGCGATGCGATGTGCATCGAGCTCCTCCAGGACATCGGCCAGTGGCTCGGCGTCGGCATCGCCAATCTGGCTGCCGCGCTCGACCCCTCCTGCTTCGTCATCGGCGGCGGTGTGAGCGCCGCGGACGATCTGCTGATCGGCCCCGCCAGGGACGCCTTCAAACGCCATCTCACCGGCCGCGGCTACCGTCCCGAGGCCCGGATCGCCAAGGCGCAGCTCGGCCCGGAGGCAGGCATGGTCGGCGCCGCCGACCTGGCCCGGCTGGTCGCGCGGAGGTTCCGCCGTACCAACCGCCGTCGCGTCGAGCGGTACGAGCGGTATGCGCAGATCTACGACCAGGCCGCGAGCACCATCCGCTCCACGCGCAACACCCGCACCTCCTAGGGATTCCCCGAACATGACCACAGCCGAGCACCCCGTTGTGCCGCGCCAGTCCTCGCCGCCCGGCGAGGACGGCGGCAGGCCCCCGCAGGACCGGCGCCGGACGATCCGCCGGCGCCTGATCACGGCGACCATCATCGTGCTGTTGATCGGCGTCCCGGCCGGCTATCTGCTGATCTCCGCGGAGCAGAGCCGCAGCTCCGGTCAGGACAAGGCGGCCGAGGCCGCCGCACAGGGGATGCGCGAGGGCTGGCCGTCCCGGACGCAGCGCAGGATCTTCGAACTGCCGATTCCCGGCAACGCCCAGGACGTCCAGTACTACGAGACCAACAACTGGAAGGCCAGCCGGATGTACGTGCAGTTCCGCACGTCGTCCGCCGGGCTCGACCGTTTCCTGAGCCATCTCGGCAGCGGTCGCGCCGCCCTGCAGGACGGCGAGGTCACCGTCGGCGCCCGCGACGCCGAGATCGCCGGCTGGTCCTTCGGCCCCGGCACCGACTGGGCGGGCACCACGCACACCAACAAGGACCCCCGTCCCACCCAGAACATCACCGTCGACATGACCGATCCGGCGTTCCCCGTCGTATATGTCGTGTCCGCGGCCACGCCCTGACCGGAGGTCCGCAGGGCGCTCTCAGCCCTCGAACGCCTGGTGCTGGAGGACGATTTCACGCTTGAGGATCTTGCCCGTGGCTCCCTTGGGGAGCCCGTTGGCGAACGTGACGATCCGTGGGTATTTGTAGGCAGCCACCCGCTGTTTGACGTAGTCGCGCAGCTGATCGGCAGTGGTCCGTGCACCGTCCCGGAGTGTTACCACGGCGGCTACCTCCTCCCCGTGCATCTGGTGTGGCACGCCGACCACTGCCGCCTCGGCGACGGCAGGGTGTTCGTAGAGCACCTCCTCGATCTCGCGCGGGTAGACGTTGTACCCGCCGCGGATGATGAGGTCTTTCTTCCGGTCGACGATGAAGTAGTAGCCGTCCTCGTCGACTCGGGCGAGATCACCGCTGTGGAACCACCCGTCCCGGATGGCTTCCGTGGTCGCACCGGGACGGTTCCAGTAGCCCTTCATGATGTTCTCGCCGCGGATCGTGATCTCACCGACTTCGCCCGGTCCGGCCGTGGTGCCGTCGTCCGCTACGAGCCTCAGTTCGACCCCGCGGATGGGCAGCCCGATCGAGCCGGCCTTGCGTGGCCGGTCCGGAGGATTGAATGAGGCGACCGGAGAAGTCTCCGAGAGTCCGTAGCCCTCCAGCACGGTGACGCCGAATTTCCGCTCGAAGCCGTGGAGGACTTCGACCGGCAAGGAAGCGCCGCCGGAAACGGCCAGATGCAGCCGTGAGAGGTCGTAGCCGTCGGGGATCCCGGCGTGGAGCAGGGCTGTGTACATCGTGGGGACGCCCAGAAAGACGGTGGCCCCATCCCGGTGAATGATCTCCAGCGCCTTCGTCGGCTCGAATCGTGGCAGCAAACTCAGGGTGGCGCCCGCAGCGACAGCTGTGTTGAGGGCGCAGGTCTGCCCGAACGCGTGGAAGAGTGGCAGGCCGCCGAAGAGTACGTCGTTCGGCCCGACGTGGAGCAGCGTCTCGACCGTGGTGACCGCGTTGGTCATCAGGTTGCGGTGGGTCAGTTCGGCGCCCTTCGGGGTCCCTGTTGTTCCCGAGGTGTAGAGGATCACGGCGGTGTCGTCCTCTGCCCGGTCGACGATCTCGGGCATCGGTTCGGTGGCCTGCAGCAGGATATTGAATGCCGCTGGGTCCGTGACCAGGCATAGGGCTCCGACCTCTGCGGCAGCCGTCGCGACCTCGTCCGCGAACAGCGGGAACGTCACCACGAGGCGGGATCCGGAATCCCGGAGGGTGAATTCTATTTCACGGGCTTTCAACAGCGGATTCATCGGTACCACTACGGCGCCTGCACGGAGGATGCCGTAGTACGCGATGGGGAAGTAGGTGACGTTGGGCATGACCAACGCCACGCGATCGCCCGGCCGGATGCCCTTGGCCTGCAACAGGGTGGCGACCCGGGCGCTGGCATCGTTCAGTTGGGCGTAGGTGAGGACGATCTCGTCCTGGCGAATGGCGATGCGGCCGCCATCGGCCGAGGTGGATTCCGCCAGGAGTGAGGCGAGGTTGTTCATTCGGCTTCCCCTTCGATCGGAGCTGGTTGCGGTCACCCATGGCTGCGGGAGCCGCAGAGGCCGGCCCGGCGCAGGGCCGGCGCCGCACGTTGATCACGCTCGTCATGATGGCCTCACTCGGATCGTGCATCCGTCCGGTCCCCATCGTGTGCGGCTTTTCCCTGGCTGGGGGACCGGAAATCGCGTGCACGACCCTTTTCCTTTCCGCGCGGAGGAATCCTGTGGATGTGAACCGGACCATTCCGCCCGGGGCTATCGATCTGCATAGGAGTCCGTGCCACTTTTCCAGGGGCTGGTCAACGGTTGGAGTATTTGCCATGGTGTCCTCCGCAGGATTTCCGGTCGGCCGGGACGCCGAATCCGGGAGGCGAGCTCCATCGGAGTGGTGCAACGCTAGGTCACGGCCTGGCGCATCGCTTTACTTGACGGGACACCTTACTTACCATTTGGGGACAGAGCCTTGGAGTGCGCCCTTGAAGCCACTGGTCCGCAACGCAGCGCTGAACAGCTACGTCGAGCTCAGCCAGTCCCTCGGTATCGACCCGCGGGCGCTGATGAAGAGCGTGGGTCTGGACCCCGTGGGTCTCGCGGTCCAGGACAGATGGATCTCTGGCGTGGCCGTGACTCAGCTGCTTGAACTCTCGGCGGTGGCCTCGCACCGCGAGGACTTCGGCCTGCTCCTCGCTGAGCGCCGACGCTTCGCCAATCTCGGCCCCATCAGCTTGGTCATCCGTGAGGAGCCCGATGTCCGCAGCGCACTCGGGCTACTTATGCGACATGACTACATGTACAACGAAATGCTCCGTAGTCGACTCTCCGAGGCAAGCGGCCTGGCCACCCTCAAGGTGGGCCTGGGGTTGGGTGAGGCAATGGAAACCCGGCAGGCCACGGAGCTCGCCGTGGGCGCCTTCCATGGAGTTCTCCGCACTTTCCTCGGTGCCCGGTGGCAGCCGGTCTCCGTGTGTTTCACGCACAGCGCTCCCAAAGATCTCGGTACCCACCGGCACATCTTCGGCCCGGTAGTGGAATTCGACCGGGAATTCACCGGGATCGTTTTCTGCACAAGCGATCTCAACACTCCCAATCCGATGTCGGACCCGCTGCTCCGGAACTACGCGCGACAGTATTTCGAGTCCATCGCAGTTTCCAGGGACACGACCGTACTGGACCGTGTGCGCGAGTTGATCGAAGTCCTGCTGCCGAGCGGGCGCTGTTCGATCGAGCAGGTCGCATCCAGCCTCGGCGTCGACCGGAGAACCGTCCACCGACACCTGGCAGGTTCGGGCGAGACGTTCTCCTCCCTCCTCAACGCGACGCGTACCGAGCTCGCGGAGCAGCTCGTGGCGAACCCGCGCCGCTCGTTGACGGAGATCTCCGGGCTGCTGGGATTCTCCGGACCGAGCGGCTTCTCACGCTGGTTCCGTGAGCAGTTCGGCAGCAGCCCGAGGGAGTGGCGCATCGGGAGGGTCAGGCAGCAGCACTCCGGCGAGGAGTGATCACCGGCGATCAAGAGCCGGAGGTCGGAGCGCCCGCCGCCTCGCCCTGGGCCTTCCTGGGCTGAGGCGACGCCGACGGAGGCAAAGCCTGTCCCCAAGTGATAAGTCAGTTGTCACCCAGGGGCAAGCGTGGCGCGTAACCGGCCCTTAACGTTGCATTACCGCAGGGGACACCGAGCCCCACAAGGACGAGCAGGACCCTGCTGCAGCCGCGTGCTCCCTCCGGGGACTCGCTGATCGTATCTGAGCCGCCCAGCGGGCCCGGGAGCCCGGTCAGCGAGCGCACTCCGCGCCTCGCCAAGCCGTTCACGCCTCGCATTGCGGGCAGCGATGCGCGCGGCGAGTGAAGACCCGTCCGACAAAGGAGATGGACCGTGCACTTCCTCGACGACTCCCTGTATCCGGAGAACCAGGAGAAGTTGGTGATCCAGGCGGCCCCTTACGGGCCGGAGTGGCTGCCCGGTGACGCCGACGACCTCCCGCTCACCATGGATGAGCACGTGCAGGCGGCGGTCGACTGTTACAACGCCGGCGCCACGGTGCTGCACATTCATGTGCGCGAGCTGAACGGTCATGGCTCCAAGCGCATGTCCATGTTCAACGAGCTGATGGCCCGGCTGCGCGAAGCCGTGCCGGACATGGTCCTCCAGATCGGTGGGTCGATCTCCTTCGCCCCCGAGGACGAGGGCTCCGATGCCAAGTGGCTGAGCTACGACACGCGCCACATGCTGGCAGAGATCACCCCCAGGCCGGACCAGGTGACGATCGCGATCAACACCAACCAGATGAACATCGTCGAGCTCTTCGACGACGAGGACATCGACGGCACCTCGATGGCCAAGCCGGCGTACTACAAGGCCTACCGGGACATGGTGGTCGAGGCAGGACCGGACTTCTACCTGGAGCATCTCGAGCGGCTCCGCGTCAACGGCATCCAGCCGCACTTCCAACTCGCCAACATGGCACAGCTGGAGACCGTGGAGCGGCTTATCCGCAAGGGAATCTACAACGGGCCGCTGGTGCTCAACTACGTTGCCATCGGCGGCGGGTTCGCCGGCCGGCATCCGGCCGACCTGATCGAGTTCATCCGACGCGTCCCGGACGGCGCCGTGCTCACCATCGAGGCCTCCATGCGCGCGGTGGCGCCGATGAACGCGATCGGCATCGCCCTGGGCACGCACGTGCGGGTGGGCAACGAGGACAACCTGTGGCGGCGCAAGGGCGAGCGGATGTCCTCCGTGAAGCAGGTCGAGCAGATGGTTCAGGTCGCCGATGCGCTCGGCCGTGAGATCGCCACCGGGCAGGAAGCGAAGAACATCTACAAGATCGGCGAGTGGTACGCGGACGCTGACGAGACCCTGGCCCAGCTCGGCATGGTGCCCAACCGCCGCCCCGGCCGGCGCGGCTTCATGCTGCGCGACGTCACGAGCTGACCCACCCCCACCAGTGGCGGTCTCGGGGCCGATCCTGCATCCGCCCCCGCTGATCCGGGTCGGCCCGCGACCGCCGTACCCATACACGAGCAGACGGAGCAACTTGTGGCACACGCCATTCGCTTCCATGAGACCGGCGGCCCCGACGTCATGCGCTGGGAGGAGGTCAGCGTCGGCAGCCCGGGCCCGGGCGAAGTACGGATCCGGCACGTCGCCGTCGGACTCAACTTCGCCGACACCTATTTCCGCTCCGGTCTGTACCCGGCTCCGCTGCCTGCGGGGCTCGGTGTCGAGGCCTCCGGTGTGGTCGAGGCTGTGGGAGAGGGAGTGACGCATGTCGCCGAGGGCGACCGTGTCACCTACACCGGCAGTCCGCTGGGGGCCTACAGCACCGAGCGGGTCATGCCCGCCGGGTCGCTGATCAAGCTGCCGGACGGGATCAGCTGCGAGACCGCCGCCGCGATGACCATGCGCGGCCTCACCTCCGCCTATCTGATGCGCCGGATCCATCCGCTGAAGGCCGGCGACACCGTGCTGCTCCATGCGGCGGCGGGGGGCGTCGGCCTGATCGTCTGCCAGTGGGCGAAGCTGCTCGGAATCACCGTGATCGGCACAGTCTCCAGCGAGGAGAAGGCCGAGATCGCCCGCGCACACGGCTGCGAACACATCATCTACTACCGGCGCGAAGACGTGGCCGAGCGGGTGCGAGAGCTGACTGCAGGCGCCGGAGTTCCCGTCGTCTTCGACAGCGTCGGCAAGGACACCGTCGCCGGATCCATGGCCTCGCTGCAGCGTCGCGGTCTGCTGGTGTGCTTCGGCACGGCCTCCGGTGTGCCACCCCTCGACGCCATGCAGCTCGCCATCCACGGCTCGCTGTTCGTGACCCGGCCCGCGCTGGCCGACTACATCGCCGAAGCCGCCGAGCGGGACGCCCTGGCGGGCGAGCTGTTCGGGCATGTCGCGTCCGGACGTATCAAGATCCAGATCAATCAGCGCTACTCCCTCCAGGACGCGGTACAGGCACACCGCGATCTGGAAGCGGGACGGACCACGGGATCTTCCGTCTTCGTCCTCTGAACACTCCGTGCCACGCACCTTCGAACACGCCGAGCCCGGCACCTTCGAACACGCCGTGCCTCGCACATCACCCCAGGAGTGAGCACATGCCGCAGACAGTCCACCCGAAGGAAGCCACGCCCGCCCTGGTGCGCCCGGGCGTCCTCCACACATCGATCAAGGTTGAGCCGCTGACCTGCACCATCGGCGCCGAACTCTTCGGAGTGAACCTCGGCGACGCCTCGCGCGACGACGACCTGTTCGCCGAGTTCAAGGAACTGCTGCTGAAGTACAAGGTCCTTTTCCTGCGGGACCAGGACATCACGCGCGCCGAGCACGTCGCCATCGCCTCGCGCTTCGGCCCGCTGGAGGACCACCCTGTGGTCGGCAGCGACCCGGACCACCCGGGGCTGGTCCGCATTTACAAGGACCTGGACAGCAAGCCCGAGCACTACGAGAACGCGCTCCACTGCGACGGGACCTGGCGCGAGTGCCCGCCCATGGGGGCCGTGCTGCGCTGCGTGGAAACGCCTGAGGTCGGCGGAGACACGGTCTGGGTCAACATGGCCGAGGCCTACCGCAGGCTGCCGGAGCACATCAAGACGCAGATCGCGGGTCTGCGCGCGCGGCACAGCATCGAGGCGACCTTCGGCGCGGTCATGCCTGTGGAACAGCGCCACCAGCTGAAGGCCCGGTACTCGGACCCGGAGCACCCGGTGGTGCGCGCCCACCCGGAGACGGGCGAGCAGGTCCTCTTCGTCAACGCTTTCACCACGCACTTCGTCAACTTCCATACGCCCGAGAACGTGCGCTTCGGCCAGGACCACGCGCCCGGGGCGAACAACCTCCTGAACTACCTGATCAGTCAGGCGGCCGTCCCCGAGTACCAGGTGCGCTGGCGCTGGCAGAAGAACAGCTTCGCCATCTGGGACAACCGTTCCACACAGCACTACGCGGTCCAGGACTACTGGCCCGCCGTCCGCAAGATGGAGCGCGCCGGAATCGTCGGCGACAGGCCCTTCTGAGCCCTGACCGGAGACGAGAAGGTGACGCCAATGGGAGTTCACACTGCCGGCACGGTCGTGCCGGCCACGTCTCACGCCATGCCGACTGTATCTCGCGGGTATGCCCGGCTGGTGTTCGCGCTGAGCTTTGGGCTCCTGCTGTCCGACTACATGTCCAGGCAGGTCCTCAACGCGGTCTTTCCTCTGCTGAAGGCGGAGTGGTTGCTCTCCGATGCCCAGTTGGGTTCGCTCAGCGGCATCGTGGCCTTGATGGTGGGTGTGCTCACCTTCCCCCTGTCGCTCGTGGCGGACCGCTGGGGCAGGGTCAAGAGCCTGGTCATCGCCGCGACGGTGTGGAGTCTGGCGACGCTGGGCTGCGCGGTGTCGGCGAGCTACGGCCAGATGTTCCTGGGGCGGTTCTTGGTCGGTGTCGGCGAGGCGGCCTACGGGAGCGTTGGCATCGCGGTGGTCCTCAGCGTCTTCCCCATCGGTTTGCGGGCCACGCTCTCCGCCGCGTTCATCGCGGGAGGCGCCTTCGGATCTGTGCTGGGCGTGTCGATCGGCGGCGTCATCGCCCAAGCACACGGCTGGCGCTGGGCGTTCGGTGCCATGGGGATCTTCGGACTGGTCCTTGCGGGGGCCTTCGGCATTGTGGTCAGGGAAAAGAGGCTGGGTTCAGGTATCCGGGGTAACAGCGGTACATCCGGCGAAAAAGTCCCGACCCGGACCTTGCTGCCACGGCTGTTCTCATCGGTCTCCGTGCTCTGCGCCTACATCGGCAGCGGGCTGCAGATGTTCATCGCGACGGCCCTGCTCGTCTGGATGCCCAGCTTCTTCAACCGTTATTACGCCATGCCTCCCGCGAAGGCCGGCCTGGTTGCCGGGGGCTTCGCGTTGATCATAGGGGTGGGCATGATCCTCTGCGGGATGGTCGCCGACCGCCTCAGCCAGAGGATCAGCGCCCGGAAGTGGACCGTCGCGATCGTCTGCAGTCTCGGGTCGCTCGTGCTGCTGATGACCGGATTCCAACTGCCGACCGGCCCGCTGCAGCTCCTAGTGATCGGCGCCGGGGCCCTGCTGTCCAACGCCACGGCTGGCCCGGCGGCCGCCATGGTGGCGAATTTGACCCCTGCCGCCGTCGCGGCGACGGCCATGGCCACACTCACCCTGGCCAACAATCTGTTGGGGATTGCCCCGGGAACCGCGGTGACGGGCATGCTCGCGGACCGCATGGGCCTGCTCGGCGCGCTGCAGGTGATCCCGCTTGCCGCGGTCCTGAGCAGCGTGGCCTTCGCCTTGGGCAAGCTCTACTACGAAAGAGATCTGCGCCGCTTGGGCCTGCTGTCCGACGTGGCGCTCAGGAACCCGGAGCCGCAGACATGACCCTCACCGCACCGCCGACCGTCGTGATCGTCCCCGGACTGCGCGATCACATGTCGGATCACTGGCAGACCATCCTTGCCAACAAGCTCGCCGATGCCCGTACCGTTCCGCCGTTGGAAAGCGACAGGATGAACTGCGACGCGCAGGTCGCAGCCCTGGACGAGGTGCTGTCGGCCATCTCCGGCCCGGTCGTTCTGATCGCCCACAGCGCCGGAGTGATGACCACCGCGCACTGGGCACAACGACACCAGCGCCCGGTCAAGGGCGCGCTGCTGGCGGCGCCGCCGGACTTCGGCACGCCGCTGCCCGAGGGCTACCCCACTCCGGAGGCCCTGCGTGAAAACGGCTGGTTGCCTGCGCCGCGGACAACCCTGCCCTTCCCCAGCATCGTCGCGGCGAGCACGAACGATCCCTTGGCCGATTTCAATCGCGCCGCCGATCTCGCCCGGGCATGGGGGAGCCGTCTCGTGGATCTCGGCCCGGTCGGACACCTCAACCCTGCATCCGGCTACGGCGAATGGCCTCGGGCGGAAGAGTTCATCCGCGAGCTCAGCTGAGTTCTGTCCGACGTGTCGGTCTGACGCCCGGCTGCGCCCTCCTCGCACTCCCTCCTGCCCGCTCCTGGGCGGGAGGAGCCGTGCTCCCACTCCAGGGGGATCATGTCGATGATGTGAGCGCCGAGGGCGCCATCACCCATCCTGAAATGTTGGCCTGGTTCGCAGCGCCTCCCGCAGGTGGCGGGCGTAACGGTCTATGGCGTGATGCGCGCCGTGATGTACTCAGCGGAACGGTGACCGTCGGACGGACAGGATCGCGACGTCGTCGTGCTGGCCGCCCTCTCCGGCGAACGCGCGCGCGTCGTCGTAGAGGGCGTGCGGCAGGTCGGTGGGGGAGAGGGATACGCGCTCGGTGAGGCGTTCGGTGACGGGGTAGAACGTGCCGTCGGCGTCGCGGGTCTCGGTGAGCCCATCGGTGGTCAGCAGCAGCGTCGCGCCGGGTGGGAAGGTGAACCAGTCGACGGTCGCGGGTTCGGCGGCGAGCTCGGCGAGACCGAGGGGGACGCCGGAGCCGAGGGCCGGCGTGATGACGGTGGTGTTGTGCAGCAACTGCGGAGGAATGTGCCCGCAGTTGATGACTTGTACCTCGTCGTGCGCGTCGATGTTGATGACGAGCGCTGTGACGAACCGTTCGTCGTCGCCGGTCTGCGCGGCGTAGGAGTTGTGCCGTACGACAGAGGCATCGAGGGCATCGACGAGCGCGGTCAGGGTGGGCTCTCGGTGGGCCGCCTCACGGAAGGCGCCGATGACGGCGAACGCGGCGCCGACCGCGGGGAGGCCCTTGCCCTGGACATCGCCGATCAGAACCCGGGTTCCCCACGGAGAGACGACGACGTCGTAGATGTCGCCGCCAACGAGCCGGTCCTCCTGCACGGGCTCGTACACGCCGTCGACCAGGACGTCGTCGGTGAGCAGAGGCAGAGGGCGCAGGATGTGGCGCTGCATTGCTGCAGCGGTGGAGCGCAGCCGCAGCATCTCGTGCTCGCGGTGGATACGACGGCGGCAGGCGTAGACGGAGGCCGCGCCCAGGGCGAGGGTGAGCAGCATCATGAGGATCCTGTCGAGCCATGACCGCCCGTCACCGTGCCGGACCAGCACGGTGACGGTGACCACAAGCGTGGTCCATGCAGACACGAACTTCGTCTGGCGTACGGTGCACAGCGCGGACGCCGTCCCCGGCAGGAATACAAGGAGCCCGAGAAGCCACACCGGGGACTCGGACAGGGCACCGAGGAGCAGTACCAGGAAGGTCACTGACGCCACGCCGATCATTACTTCGGCATTGCGCGGTGTCTCGATGGCCTCGAAGGGACGCGTGACTGTCTTCGGACGTTTATGGGGCATGGGACCTTCTGGGCAGGTGGTGTACTCCCCGTACGTTAGGCAGGCCCGGCCGTGGGTGAGCTGCGCCCCGCCGGACGATGTTCCGTGTCGCGGAGCCCTCGTTGCGAGGTGTCTCACACCCGGGAAGCCGGTCCGGGCGTCCCGGGTGACGTGCACAACAGGCAGCAGCCAATGGCGACATCCCGAGAGTGGGATACGGTTCGGCCGGGAAGAACCTGCTCGGTCCACCCGAGCTGCGCCAAGGTCCAGACACGGAGGCCGCCCGAGGGGGAGCTGGATGCTGCAGGCATTGGGATTGGGACCGGCTGAAGAGGCCATCTACACTGCACTGCTGGCCCGCCCAACAGCCTCTGCGCAGGACCTCGCCCGGCAGACCGGACTCGAGAAAGCCGAGACCACCCGCATCCTGCTTGACCTGACGACACGTGGCCTGGTGGCGGTCGCCAGCGAGGCCGAGAGCGGGACACCTGACTCGGCTGACTGTGGGGCCGGTCGCCGGCCCGCCCGCTACCGGCTCACACCCCCCTCAGTGGCCCTGGCCCCGTTCCTCGTCGAGCAGCGCAACGCACTGCACCGGGCCGAGACGGCGTTCTCGATGCTGACCGAGCAGTACCGCAGCACCGCCGCGCACCCGGCGGGCAGCGTCGTGGAGGCGGTCGTCGGCGTGGAGCAGGTGGCACACCGCTTCCACCAACTGCAGCGCGGCGCCCAGCGGGAGTTGCTGGTCTTCCTCGTCGGTGAGCCCATAGCGGTGCCGCGCGAGGATGCCGACATGTCGGAGAGTTCCGCGCTGGACCGCGGAGTCGACTTCCGGGTCGTGGCTGCCAAGGACTATCTCGACGGTCCCGGCATGGCGAAGGACGCACGGGCGGGCATCACGGCGGGCCTCGAGCTTCGCCTGGTCGACTCGCTGCCGCTGAAGATGATCGTGTCGGATCGGGAGCACGCCATGGTGCCACTGGACATGGCGGACTCCGGCGGCGAGCCGAGCGCGATCGTGGTGCACCGCAGCGGCCTGCTGACGGCCCTGGTCCATCTGTTCGAGAAGGAATGGGCTCAGGCCCGGCCGCTGTACACCACCGCCACGGGCGTGCGCGCTGAGGCGACAGCCGATCAGCAGCCGACCGAGGGGGAACTGGAGGTTCTCGCCCTGCTGCTGGCAGGGATCTCCGACCGGCGGGCGGCCTCCCAACTCGGCCTGTCCATACGTACCGTGGAGCGGCGGACACGCCGTCTGATGGATCTGGCCGGAGCGGATTCGCGCCTGCAACTCGGATGGCACGCCGCACGCGCGGGCTGGCTTTGACCTCCTCCTCGACCTGAGGGCCGAGGAGCCTCCGTCACTTGATGGTCGCCGAGCGAGGGCGGCCGCCAACTCCTGGCGGGTTACTGCTTCACCGCCGGTGGGACCGTGATCCTGGCTGAAGGCATGCACCGGTGCGGCGCCGCGCGTACGCCGATGGCGGGCCCGCTGACGACGCCGGCGACCGGTTGGCGGTGACCTCGACGGGGTGCAGGGCGCGGGCGGGCCGGCCGTCCCCGACCGGGATCGCCGTCCCGGCCGGGCTTACGGCCGGGTGCGCGATAGAGAGTGGATCAGCGAGCGGCGTCATGGGGCTTCGAATCCAAGGCGGAGGAGGGAGGCGACGCGGAGCGTCGCCGACCGACGACAACGCCGGAGGCGGAGTCGCATGACGCCGGGAGCCCGCTCGCTATCGTGCACCAGGCCGTTACCCCATCGGTCAGGTCCGAAGTCCCACCGAGCCGATGGAAGTGACCGCGTGACGGAAATCCGCCATGCGGGAAACCCGTCACGCGCGGCATCCCCACTCAATCCACTCGTCTGCCAGGCTGCAGCCGCAGTTTGGTAGACGTTCATGGCTCAAATAGGGAGATTCATGCGTTCCATAACGCGTATGGCCTTGGGCACGGCGACCGCCGCCGTCCTGGCCGTCACGGCGGTCACGCCTTCCGGGGCGGCGGACACACCGCCTGACGGTTCCTCGGGGAAGAGGCCCGTTGTCGGCGGCGGGACCGCAGCAACGGGTGGCAAGCAGGTGACGGTCACCCTCGTCACCGGCGACAAGGTGCTGGTGACCACGGACACGTCGGGTCACAGCTCTGCGGCCGTGCTGCCCCGTGAGGACGGCACGCAGCCGATAGTCCAGACCTATCAGATGGGCAAGGACCTCTACGTCTACCCCGAGGGCGCCTCCCAGGCGATCGCCGAGGGCAAGGTCGACGAGCAGCTGTTCAACGTCACTGGGCTCATCCGCCAGGGATACGACGACACACACACCGACACGCTGCCGCTCATCGCCACCTATCGGGACAGTGTGAATGTCGCCGACAGCGCGCCGGCGGCTCCGCGCGGAGCCGAGCGGGGCCTGAGTCTCCCGGCTGTGGACGGCGTCGCGCTCAGGGCCGGCAAGGATACCGCCGCCGCCTTCTGGCAGGACGTCACCAACCCGCGTTCACGTTCTGGCTCGACGCTGAAGAAGCTGTGGCTGGACGGCAAGGTCGAGGCCACGCTGGACCGGTCCACCGCGCAGGTGCACGCGCCGGAGGCCTGGGCGGCCGGCTTCGACGGCAAGGGCACCAAGGTCGCCGTGCTGGACACGGGTGCGGACGCCGAGCACCCGGACCTGGTGAACCGGGTCGCCGCGTCCAAGAACTTCACGGATTCCAAGAACACCGACGACCGGGTGGGCCACGGCACCCACACCGCCTCCACGGTCGGAGGGTCCGGAGCGGCCAGTGACGGCCGCAAGAAGGGCGTCGCCCCCGGTTCCTCCCTGCTCGTCGGCAAGGTCCTCAACGACGGCGGCTACGGGCAGGACTCCTGGATCATCGCGGGTATGCAGTGGGCCGTCGACCAGCAGGCCGACGTCGTCTCCATGAGCCTGGGCAACCCCAGGATCGGTGACTGCACCGACCCGATGGCCCAGGCCACGAAGGAGCTGTCGAAGAGCAAGCACACCCTGTTCGTCGTCGCCGCCGGCAACTCCGGCCCGGGCATCGAGACCGTTTCCTCGCCCGGGTGTGTGCCCAGCGTGCTGACCGTGGGCGCCGTCGACCGCGACGACACCACCGCGCCGTTCTCCAGCCGCGGCCCGGTGGCCGTCACTCACTCCCTCAAGCCCGAGATCGCCGCCCCCGGCGTCGACATCTCGGCGGCCAGTGCGGGCGGCCGTGGCGTCTATGCCTACCGGACGATGTCGGGCACCTCCATGGCCACCCCGCACGTCGCGGGCGCTGCGGCCGTCGTCCGCCAGGCGCACCCGGACTGGACCGCGCAGCAGATCAAGGCCGCCCTGGTCTCCTCTGCCCGCACCGGCGGCAAGGTCGCCGGTGCCGACCAGACCGGCGGTGGGGTGCTTGACGTGTTCGGCGCGGTGAACCAGAAGGCGCTCTCCGCGCCGGCTGTCCAGGCCGGCAGCTACAACTGGCCGCAGGACCCGTCGGACCGCACCACCGTGCAGGTGCCCTTCACCAACACCAGCGACAGCGACCTGACGCTCCATCTGAAGGTCAGCGGTGTGCACGGCAACGACGGCAGCGACGTCACCTCCGGAATCATCAGGCCGGAGGAGAACAAGGTGACGGTCCCGGCGGGGGCCACCGCTCAGGTGCCGCTGCAGATCGACCCCACCGCCCATCTGAAGCCCGCCCAGTACGGCGCTGTCACCGGCCGGATCCTGGCCACCGGCGGCGATGTGCACGTCTCCGTGCCCGTCACGCTCTACGTCCAGCCGGAAACGGTCACCCTCCGGGTCAAGGTCATCGACCGCAACGGCAAGTCCGCGACCGGCCCCTCCTCCCTGGACGTCGCCAGCATCGACGCCGACAAGGGCGAGCGCCGCAGCAACGCGGGTGCGCCCGAGCAGACCTACCGCGTGCGCCCGGGCGACTACCTCATCAGCAGCTTCGTGACGACGCCCGACGCGAACAACGCGCCCGAATCGATCAGCTATCTCGCCCACCCACAGATGCGGATCACCGAGGACACCACCGTTGTCCTCGACGCCCGCAAGGCCCACCAGCTGAGCCTGCACACCGACCGCCCCTCGACGCTGAGCAACACCACGTTCAGCTACGCCCGCACGTGGGACGACACCTGGCAGCTCAGCGGATCACTCGCGGCGACCGGCGCCGTGCAGAAGTTCTACGCAGACGTCGACGGGCGCGCTCAGACGGGCACCTTCGAGTTCCGGCCCACCTGGCGCGCGACCGGCTCCGAGGACGGCGCGCCCTACGTCTACAACCTGTCGTTCCCGACCGAGGGGCCGCTGCACTCCGACCAGGCCTACCAGCCGCATGACTCCAAGCTGGCCCAGGTCACCGAGACGTGGCATGCCATGGGCAAGGAGGCCGACTACATCGACGCGCTGTTCCTCCGTCCCTCCGGGAGCAACAACACCCTGATCCCCCTGAGTCTGTACCAGACGGTCCACGCGCCTGGTACCCGCACCGCCTACTACACGACCGGCGACGACGCCTGGTTCCACGGCGCGATGACCAGCTTCCCGTTCGCTGCGTTCATGGGCGACCAGGACCGCACCTACCAGGCCGGACAGCGGAGCGCCGAGGAGTGGTACCGCGGCCCCCTGCGGCCCGCCGCGGCGCGCGACGCCGACGGCAACCTGATGCTGGCCGCCGAGCGGCAGGGCAACCTGATGGGTATCCAGAACGCGCTCTGGGTCGACGGCTCCGGCGACCACTGGACCTACGGTGGGTCGTTCGGCGACATCGGCAACCTGAAGCTGAAGCGCAACGGCGAAGAGATCGGCCGGCTCACCTACCCGTACGGTGTGTTCGAGGTGCCGGACGAGGACTCCGCGTACGAGCTCACCCAGCACCTGGAGAAGATCTACACCGGGGACAAGAACTGGCTGCGTTCCACCGCTGCCGACACCACCTGGAGCTTCCGCTCCCACCTGGAGTCCGACGTCTACTCCCGCGGCCTGCCGATCCTCCACCCGGCGTACGACCTGCCGGTGGACGGCATGAACACCCTGCCCGCGCAGAGCGGCATCAAGGTCGGCCTGTCGGTCGAGGGCCACGCCGGGTACACCCCGCCCGCGATCACGGCGGCCTCGCTGTCCTACTCGTACGACGGCGGCACCACCTGGACCCAGGCGCCGACCGAGCAGCAGGACGGCAAGTGGACGGCCGTCCTCGACCACACCGGCGCCGCCGGCAAGCAGGTCAAGCTGAAGGCCACCTTCACCGACGCCAACGGCAACGCGGTCACCCAGACCATCACCCGCGCCTACGACGTTCGGTAACCACACAGTCCGGCCGGGCGGCCTCCCGCAACGGGCGGGCCGCCCGGCTGGCCACCTGCTGTTCCCACACACCAGGCCCACGAAGAACTCTGCCGGGCCGCGCGCACGATCTTCCATCGTGCTGCTGATCGGCGTCCCGGCCGGCTATCTGCTGATCTCCGCAGGGCAGAGCCGCCGCTCCGGTCAGGACAAGGAGGCCGAGGCCGCCGCGCAGGGGATGCATGAGGGCTGGCCGTCCAAGGTGCAGCGCAGGATCTTCGAACTGCCGATTCCCGGCAACGCCCCGGACGTCCAGTACTACGAGACCAACAACTGGAAGGCCAGCCGGATGTACGTGCAGTTCCGCACGTCGTCCGCCGGGCTCCACCGGTTCCTGAGCCGTCTCGGCAGCGGTCGCGCCGCCCTGACGGACGGCGAGGTCACCATCGGCGCCCGCGACGCCGAGATCACCGGCTGGTCCTTCGGCCCCGGCGCCGACTGGGCGGGCACCACGCACACCAACAAGGACCCGCGTCCCACCGAGAGCATCACCGTCGACATGACCGATCCGGCATCCCCTGTCGTATATGTCGTGTCCGCGGCCACCCCCTGACCGGAGGCCTACAGGGCGCTCACTAACCTGGAGCAAGTGAGCGATGTGAGTGACACGAAGACCCCGCAGTCCGCGCAGTCCTTCCCGGGGCCGCAGTCCGCACCACCGGCGCAGCCGTTCCAGGGGCCGCAGACGGTGGAGCCGTACCCGGGCCTGCAGCCCGTGGATTCGTACGTCTCCGCGCAGGGCACGCAGCCCGGGCTGCACCTCCAGCCGGTGGATCCGTTCCACGGACCGCAGACCACACCGGCGCCGCCGTCGCACGCACAGTCCGAGTACACCCCGTTCCAGGCCGCACACCTGCAGCCGGTGCCGCCGCAGGCCCCCCACGCGCAGCCGGTGCCGCCGGCCCAGCAGGTGCCGCCCATGCAGCCCGTTCCGCCGGGGCAGCCCGTTCCGCCGACGCAGGCCTCCCACGCGCAGTCGGTGCACACCCTGCAGTACCGGTTCGACGGGCCGCAGGACGCTCCCGTCCTCGTCATCGGCCCCTCCCTCGGCACCACCTGGCACATGTGGGACCGGCAGATACCGGAGCTCTCCCAGCACTGGCGGATCTTCCGCTTCGACCTGCCGGGCCACGGCGGCGCCCCCGCCCACCCGGCCACCGCCGTCGGTGAGCTCTCCGACCGGCTGCTGGCCACCCTCGACGGTCTCGGTGTCCAGCGCTTCGGGTACGCGGGCTGCTCCATCGGCGGCGCGATCGGCGCCGACCTCGCGCTGCGCCATCCGCACCGGGTCGCCTCACTGGCCCTGATCGCCGCCTCGCCCCGGTTCGGCAGTGCCGACGAGTTCCGGCAGCGCGGGGTGGTCGTCCGCACCAACGGCCTGGATCCGATCGCCCGCAGCGCGCCCGAACACTGGTTCACCCCGGGCTTCGCCGCCGCCCAGGCCGCGATCGTCGAGTGGGCCGTCCAGATGGTCCGCACCACCGACCCCGGCTGTTACATCGCCGCCTGCGAAGCGCTCGCCGCCTTCGACATCCGTACCGAGCTCAGCCGCATCGGCGTCCCGACTCTCGTGCTGGTCGGTGCCGAGGACCGGGTCACCGGGCCCGCCGAGGCCCGGACCCTGGTCGCGGGCATACCGGACGCCCGGCTCGCCCTCGTGCCCGGAGCCTCGCACCTCGCCCCGGTCGAGCAGCCCGCCGCCGTCACCGACCTGCTCGTCACCCACTTCTCGACGAGCTGGCAGGACACCCTTCTCGGCATCCCCGTCCCGAGCACCGGTCCCGCGCTCTCCACCCCCGTACTGCCCATCGCGGAGATCGCCCCCGCCATGGATCAGCCGGAGGCCGTGACCAGCGGCCGCGCCGACCCGTACGAACGGGGCATGAGGGTACGCCGCGAGGTGCTCGGCGACGCCCATGTCGACCGGGTCATGGCCGCCTCCGACGAGTTCACCGGCGAGTTCCAGGAGCTCGTCACGCGCTACGCCTGGGGGGAGACCTGGACCCGCGAGGTCCTGGACCGCCGCACCCGCAGCTGCATCACGCTCACCGCGCTGGTCACCTCAGGCCATCTGGAAAGCCTGGCCGCGCATATCAGGGCCGCCCTGCGCAACGGGCTGACCCCTGCGGAGATCAAGGAGGTGCTGCTGCAGACCGCCGTCTACTGCGGCATACCGGCCGCGGGCGCCGCGTTCACGATCGCCCAGACCGTGATTCAGGAAGAAACGCGGCCCCGCCCGTAGCAGGATGGGGACCATGAACGCTGCGAATCCCGGGCACCTGACCCTGACGAAGAAGACGCACTCCTGCATCCGCCTGGAGAAGGACGGGCGGACGCTCGTCATCGACCCGGGCGGCTTCTCCGAGGAGGACGCGGCACTCGGCGCCGACGCACTGCTGGTGACGCACGAGCACGCCGACCACTTCGACGAGAACCGGCTGCGGGCCGGTATGGAGGCCAACCCGGCCGCGCAGATCTGGACCCTGCGCAGCGTCGCCGACCAGCTCTCCGCGGCGTTCCCCGGGCGCGTCCACACCGTCGGGCACGGGGACACGTTCTCCGCGGCCGGCTTCGACGTACAGGTACACGGCGAACTGCACGCGGTGATCCACCCCGACATCCCGCGGATCACCAACATCGGCTTCCTGGTGGACGGCTCGCTCTTCCACCCCGGCGACGCGCTCACCGTGCCCGACCACCCCGTCGACACCCTGATGCTCCCGGTGATGGCCCCTTGGAACAAGATCTCCGAGGTCATCGACTACGTACGCGAGGTCAAGCCGAGGCGCGCCATCGACATCCACGACGCGCTGCTCACCGATCTCGCCCGCCCGATCTACGACCGGCAGATCGGCAGCCTCGGTGGCACCGACCACGGCCGGCTGACCCCGGGTGACTCGACCGGCCTGTGACCGGCGCCGGTCCGGCGACTGTCAGTGGGAGCCGCTAGGTTTACGTACATGCGCATCGCCACGTGGAACGTCAATTCGATCACTGCCCGCCTCCCGCGGCTGCTTGCCTGGCTGGAGAGCACCGGCACGGACGTGCTCTGCATCCAGGAGACCAAATGCGCGGCCGAGCAGTTCCCGGCGGACGAGCTGCGCGAGCTCGGCTACGAGTCCGCGGTCAACGCCACGGGCCGGTGGAACGGGGTCGCGCTGGTCTCCCGGGCCGGCCTGGCCGACGTCGTCACGGGGCTGCCCGGCGGCCCGGATTACGAGGGCGTGCAGGAACCCCGGGCGATCTCGGCGACCTGCGGCCCGGTCCGTCTCTGGTCGGTGTACGTGCCGAACGGCCGCGAGGTCGCCCACGAGCACTACGCCTACAAGCTGCGCTGGTTCGAGGCCCTGCAGAAAGCGGTCGCCCCCGACGCTGCGGGCTCCCAGCCGTTCGCGGTCCTCGGCGACTTCAACGTGGCGCCGACCGACGAGGACGTCTGGGACCCCGCCCTGTTCGAGGGCGCCACGCATGTCACCCCCGCCGAGCGCGCCGCCCTCGCCACCCTCCGCGCGGAGGGCCTCTCGGACGTGATGCCGCGCCCGCTCAAGTACGACCGCCCGTACACCTTCTGGGACTACCGCGAGCTGCGCTTCCCGAAGAACAAGGGCATGCGGATCGACCTGGTCTACGGCAACGCCCCCTTCACGGCGGCGGTCAAGGACAGCTACGTGGACCGCGAGGAGCGCAAGGGCAAGGGCGCGTCCGACCATGCGCCGGTGGTCGTCGATCTGGACCTGTGACCGCCGCCCGGTGACGTCCCGCTGATCCCGGCGCACAACAGCGCCTTGATCAGCGACGTCCTGGGGGACCATTCAGACCCGTACCCTACGACGCCTCCAGTTGCGGCGCATGGGCCCGGACCGCGTCGAGCACCTGCCGCTTGGACGGGTTGACCATCGCGTGCCCCGCCACGGACACCGTCGGAACGGTCTCGTTCCCGTCGGCGACCGAGCGGACGAACGCCGCGGCCTCGGGATCCCGCCAGATGTTCACCTCGGTGTACCTGAGGCGGGTGAACCGGAGCCGCAGGCGGAGCTTCATGCAGTACGGGCAGCCGGGCCGCCAGTAGACAACCATGCCGTCGCGGTCCTCGGTCATGCGCTTCCCCCTGTTCGCCCACGTACGAGGGCGAGCATCTCAGATCGGCCCGGGCCGATTGTCAGTGGTTGCCGATACGGTGATCCCTGTCATTGTCCCGCTTGCCGGCTGCTCGCGAAGGCTTGGACCGCACCGCCCGTTCAGCGCCGGACGGGGCGTCGTATGCGGACCACGCGGCGGTCGCGCCGAGCGCCAGGACCATCAGCAGCGCACTCACCCACAGCGGCGACCGGAAGCCGAACCCCGCACCGATCGTGATGCCGCCGAGCCAAGGCCCCAGCGCACCGCCCACGTTGAAGGCGGCCGTGGAGAACGAGCCTGCCAGCGTCGGCGCACCGGACGCCGACTGGAGCACCCGCGAGATCAGCGCTGTTCCGGTGCCGAACGCGAGCATGCCCTGGACGAGGACGAGCGCGACGACCGCGACCGGGCTCCCCGCGGTCAGTGCGAGCCCGGCCCAGCCGGCGGTGAGCGCCACCAGCCCGGCGGTGGTGACGGCGACCGGTCGCGCATCGACGATCCGGCCCGCGACGGTGACACCCAGGAACGAGCCGACCCCGAACAGTGCGAGCACGGCGGGCACCCACCCGGCGCCGACCCCCGTGACCCGGGTGACCAGCGGCTCCAGATAGGAGAACGCGCAGAAGGTCGCGCCCTGCACGAGCGCGCTCGTCAGCAGGGTGAGAGCGAGCCGCGGCTCGGTCAGGGACCGCAGTTCGGCACGCCCGCCCACCGCGTGGGACTCGGCCCGCTCGCCGGGGATCGTCCTGGCGATCACCGCAAGGGCCGGTACGGAGACGAGGGCGACGGCCCAGAACGCGGCGCGCCACCCCCAGTGCCCGCCCAGCACCGCGCCGGCGGGCACCCCCACGACACAGGCGACGGTGACACCGCCGACCACGACCGACGTGGCGCGAGCCCGGGCGCCGGGTCCGGCCACCGAGACCGCGGTCACCAGCGCCACGGCCCAGAAACCCGCGTTCGCCAGCGCTCCGACGACTCGTGTCGCCAGCAGCACGCCGTATCCGGGTGTGACCGCGCCCATGACATGGACGGCGGTGAAGACGGAGAGGAAGAACAGCAGCGCGCGACGCCGGGGCCAGTTCCGGCTGAGGAGCGCCATCGCGGGCGCGCCGACCACCATCCCGACCGCGAACGCCGACGTCAGCAGGCCGGCGGCAGGGATGGATACGTGCAGGTCGTCGGCGATGTCCGAGACCAGACCGGACAGCATGAACTCGGAAGTGCCCTGGGCGAAGACGGCGAGCCCGAGCGCGTAGACAGCAAATGGCATGAAGAAACCCCATGGGCAGACTGATGGACGGACCAGGCAGGGGGTGTGGGCCGCGCCCGCCCGACAGGTCGAGCGGCAACGCGGAAGAACGTCAGGTCTGTTCACGGACGTGACGCGACAACGCGGCAGGCAGCCGTCGTGGTCGGGAATCTGCGCACGAGCGCATAGGGGGAAGCGCAGCCCACACTGCGGTGGTCCTGCGGCGGCAGCCGGACAGAAGCGATCCTCCGGCCTGATCGGCCGTGCGGGATCGACTCGACAGCGGGTCAGCCACCGGCGGGACCGGTGGCTAGAGTCTGTTCGCCTCGGGGCTGGACATGATGGCGAACGTACCAGTCCGGATCACTCCGCCTCCACCCGTTCACGGAGAATGGCCCGCACACGTACCTGGTTACGGGACAACCCCTGGGCTGCGCGATCACGACGGGCGGGTGTGACGGCCTGCCCGGCCGTGGCGACGGCGCGCGCGACGGCGCACCGGTGGGCGCGCGCACCTGGTTCAGCACTCGAACGACAGGCCGCGCGCCTGTGGTGCGTAACCGGGCCGGGATGCGACCCTGAGTGGTATGAACATCCCCTTCTTGGACAACTGGCGTAAGCGTCACGACGGTAGGCACGGAGCGGGCCTCGCGGCTGCCGTCGAGGCCGACCCGGACGGCGTGGCCGAGCTGCTCGCCGAGTGCGAGCTGCTGCGTGTCCGAGCAGGGCAGCGAGGGCTCGAACTCGACGACACTCCGGCCTCGTTGACGGCGCTCGACCAACTGCCACCCCGCTGGCGGGACGACCCGGAGGAGCTGCCCTGGCTGGGTAACGACGCCGGGCTGTACCTCGGCACCGTCCTGGTGCGGAACGTCCCCGGCGCCGTCTGGCACATCTGGCCCAGCGGGCAGCCGGTGGTGCGGCTCGGCTCCGGGCGCGAGATCGATGTCGTCGAAGCCGGGCTCGACTGGGCGATGTCCGGCAGCCCTGAGCTCTCGCAGGTGTACGCGGAGTCAGCCGAAGGCTAACGGTCTCCCCCGCGATGGGGAGCGGGCTCCCGACGCCCTGCGACTCCGCTGGCCGCGTTGTCGTCGGTCACCGACGCTCCGCGTCGACTCCGTCCTCCGCCTTGCCATCGAAGCCGCACGACGCCGCTCGCTCATCCACTCCCTACCGCGGGGGAGACCGTAAGGGCCAACTCCGAAACGTAATAAAACGCCTTATACCCCATTTGTGCGTGTCGGGTACGAAGCCCCTTGCCGGGATGGATAGTTTGCGCTGACCTCGACACAGCGATAAGTGGGTAGGGCAGCGTATGGCCGTCGATCCGTTGATCGAGCTGCGGAACGTCAATAAGTACTACGGAAAGTTGCACGTACTGCAGGACATCAATCTCTCCGTCGGCCGCGGGGAGGTGGTGGTGGTCATCGGCCCCTCCGGCTCGGGCAAATCGACGCTCTGCCGGACCATCAACAGGCTCGAGACGATCGAGTCGGGCTACATCGCCATCGACGGCAGGCCCCTCCCGGAGGAGGGCAAGGGACTCGCGGAGCTGCGGGCTGAAGTCGGGATGGTCTTCCAGTCCTTCAATCTCTTCGCACACAAGACCGTGCTGGCCAATGTCTCGCTCGCCCAGCTCAAGGTCCGCAAGCGCAAGAAGGACCAGTGCGACCTGCGGTCCCGGGAGCTGCTGGAGCGGGTCGGACTCGCCTCCCAGGCTGACAAGTACCCCGCCCAGCTCTCCGGCGGTCAGCAGCAGCGGGTGGCCATCGCCCGCGCCCTCGCCATGGACCCCAAGGCCCTCCTCTTCGATGAGCCCACCTCGGCGCTCGACCCGGAGATGATCAACGAGGTGCTGGAGGTCATGCAGCAGCTGGCCCGGGACGGCATGACCATGGTCGTCGTCACCCACGAGATGGGGTTCGCCCGGTCCGCGGCCAACCGCGTGGTCTTCATGGCCGACGGCCGCATCATCGAGGACCGCACCCCGGAGGCCTTCTTCACCGCCCCGGAGACCGACCGGGCCAAGGACTTCCTGTCCAAGATCCTCAAGCACTGACGGGAGGCTCCCTGTTGCGTACGAGAAGAATTCTGGCCGCCTGCGCGGGCCTTCTGCTGGCCGTCCTCGCCGTCGGCTGCGGGAAGGAGGGCAGCCCCCCGGTGAAGGGGCCCAAGCCCGGCCAGTTGCCGGTCTACAAGGTCGACACCGCTTTCCGGCTGCCCCAGTCGAAGACCTGGACCAAGGCCAGGAAGCGCGGTTATCTCCAGGTCGGGGCCAAGGAGGACCAGCCCTATCTGGGCGAGAAGGACCCGGCCACGGGCATCTACTCCGGTTTCGACATCGAGATCGCCCGGATGATGTCGGCCTCGCTCGGCTTCGACCCGAAGACGATCCGCTTCAGGACGATCGCCTCCGCCAACCGCGAGACCGCGCTGCAGAACGGGCAGATCGACTACTACGTCGGCACCTACACCATCAACGCCATGCGCAAGAAGCTCGTCGGGTTCGCCGGGCCGTATTTCATGGCGGGCCAGTCCCTGCTCGTCCGCACGGACGAGCACAACATCAACGGCCCGCAGGACCTGGCCGGCAGGACCGTCTGTTCGGCCGCGGGCTCGACCCCGTACCAGCGCATCGCGGCCGACTACCCGAAGGCGATCCTGGTCGCGTACGACACGTACTCGATCTGCGTCGACAACCTGCTGACGTACCAGGTCGACGCCGTCACCACCGACGACGCCATCCTGCTGGGCTTCGCGGCCAAGGCGCCCAAGGAACTGAAGGTGGTCGGCAAGCCGTTCTCCGAGGAGCCGTACGGCATCGGCGTCCCGCGCAGTGACAACGCGCTCCGGTTCGCGCTCAACGACGCCCTTGAGGCCAACCAGAAGAACGGCAACTGGAAGAAGGCGTTCGAGGCCACGCTCGGCCTGTCCGGAGTGCCGGCGCCGACTCCGCCGCCCATCGACCGCTACCCGGCGACCTGAGGGGACGGGCCACGACCATGGACGTACTCACACAAAACTTCTCACTCTACGCCAAAGGCTTCCTCGGCACCCTCGAACTCACCGTCTACGCCTCGATCCTGGCGTTGCTCCTCGGCCTCGTCATGGCCTCGTTCCGAGTGGCGCCCGTCGGCTCGCTGCGAGTGTTCGGCACCGTCTGGGTGACGGTGCTGCGCAACACCCCTCTGACCCTGCTCTTCTTCGCCGTCCTGCTCGGTCTGCCGCGCTTCGGTCTGGTCCTGCCGTTCAAGATCTTCGCGATCCTCGCACTGGGCTGCTACACCTCCGCGTTCATCTGCGAGGTGATCCGCTCCGGCATCAACACCGTGCCGCAGGGGCAGGGCGAGGCGGCCCGTAGTCTCGGAATGACCTTCGGACAGACGCTGGGCAACGTGGTGCTGCCGCAGGCGTTCCGCTCGGTGATCCCCCCGGTCGGTTCGACGCTCATCGCCCTCGCCAAGAACTCGGCGATCGCGGGGGCGTTCAGCGTCACCGAACTGCTCGGCACCTACAAGACCCTCAACGAGCTTGGCTACAGCATCATCTGGACCTTCGTCTGGATCGCCGTCGGCTACCTCGTCATCACGTTGTCCATCAGCGCGCTCTTCAACGCGCTGGAGAAGCGCTACGGAGTGGCCCGATGACCCAGACGCAGGCCGCCACCGCGCTCTACGACATCCCGGGCCCACGGACCCGTAAACGCCACTTCGTGTACGGAATCGTCTCGACGGCCGTGATCATTGCCCTGGCCGGCTGGATCGTCTATCAGCTCTTCGAGACACAACAGTTCACCAGCGCCAAGTGGACGCCCTTCGAGTACAAGGGCATCCAGGAACTCCTGCTGCGCGGACTCGGCAACACACTCAAGGCGTTCGCCTGCGCGGCGGTGCTCTCACTGGCCCTCGGGGCGGTCCTGGCCGTCGGACGGCTCTCCGAACACCGGGCGGTGCGCTGGCTGGCGACGCTCGTCGTGGAGTTCTTCCGGGCCATGCCCGTCCTGGTGATGATCTTCTTCATCTTCGTGGCACTGAAGGTTCAGCCGCTGCCCGCGCTGGTCGCCGGACTGACCCTCTACAACGGCTCGGTGCTCGCCGAGGTGTTCCGTACCGGCATCAACTCGGTGGAGCGCGGCCAGCGCGAGGCCGCGTACGCACTGGGGATGCGCAAGACGCAGGTCATGACCTTCGTGCTGGCCCCGCAGGCGGTTCGTGCCATGCTGCCCACCATCATCAGCCAGTTGGTGGTGGCCCTGAAGGACACCTCGCTCGGCTATCTGATCACGTACGAGGAGTTCCTCCACGCGGGCAAACTCATCGCGTCCAACCTCGACTACGATCTTCCCTTCATCCCCGTCGTGATGGTGATCTCGCCGATCTACATCGGGATGTGCATGCTGCTCTCCTGGTTCGCCACCTGGGTGGCCAAGCGGGAGCGGCGCAGTCCGAAGACGGAGGCCGTGGAAGTCGCACCGGCCGAACCAGGAACGGTGCTGCCGGGAGTGCACTGACTTGATCTTTAACCAGTGCGGCGGGGCGGTGAGATGGTCGGCCCCGGCAGATCATTGAGCGGGCCCGTGGTGTAGAGGCGCGCCCAGAGGCCGACCAGATGCGCGTGCAGGACGTCTTCGGCCTCCTCTGCGGTCAGGTGGCCTATGAGTACCTGGCTGGTGAGGCCGTCGGTGAGGGCGAGCAGGGTGCGAGCCTCGCGCTGCGGGTCGGGCGGCGCAGCGCCGCCGTCGGCCGGGACGCTCTCGGTGGCCTCCGTGATGAGGCGGGCGAGGAGGTCCTCGAGGGCCGCGTAGCTGGTTCTCAGCGGGCCGGCGAGCGGCTCGCTGACGGCGGCCTGGGCGACGAACGCGAGCCAGACCCGTGCTTCGGCGCGGTGTTCTTCGCGGAGCAGGGCGATCTCGGTGGCCGTGTCGCCCAGGGCGGTGGCGGCCGACTGGGCCGGGCTCCGGGCCAGTCGGGCCCGCGCGCGTTCGGTGATGCGCTCGCCGACGTAGTCGACGGCGAACAGGAGCATCTCCTCCTTGCCGCGGAAGCAGCGCTGAACCGCACCCAGGGAGACCTGCGCGCGGGCGGCGACGTCGCGAGGCCGTTGCCGCCGCGGCCGACGCGCTGCGAGACGCCGGATACGACGTGCGGGAGGTAGCGGATGTTCCGCGGCTGGACGAGGCACTCCAGGCGTACCGCCGGATCACCGCGACCGAATTCGCCCCGACGTGGCCAGTGGTGCGCACACTGCTCGGCGAAGGCGGAGACCGCTACATCGAGATGGCGATGGAGAAGACTCCGCCCGTGACCGCCGCGGAGTTCATGAAGCTGATGGGAGCCTGGCTGGGCATCCGCCGTTCCTGGGCGGAGTTCCTCGACGAGTACCCGTTGCTGCTCGGACCGGTGTTCACCGAGCCGCCTGTCGAGCCGGGTCTGGAGTCACGCGACCGCGAGGGACAGGAACGGGTCGGCGCGGGCATGCGCCTGTGCACGGTGACCAGCTTCGTGGGCGTGCCCGGCGTCGCCGTACCGACCGGAGTGGCCGACGGGCTGCCGTCCGGCGTGCAGATCATCGGGCGCGCGTTCCGGGAGGACCTGTGCCTGACCACTGCCCAGGAGGTCGAGGACCGCCTCGGCGTGCTCACACCGATCGACCCACGCTCTGAAGTCCTGACTGCCGCACGATAGGCGGCGCTACCACACCGAGCAGCAAGATGGGCCGGCCGGGCGGCCACGTGAGGCAAGCACCAGCGGAGTCCTGACCGCAAAACCTCCTATTCGGCCGGCCGCATCGACTCGTGAGTGTCGGCAGACGACCCGTCTGCCGACACTGGGGGGCACGATCACGAACCCGCAGGCGGGCAGTGTCGGCAACTCACCTGGGAATCAACATCGATGAAGGGTCCGGCCGATGGATTCCGGCACATGCTCGCCGGCTACTGCCGCACATCGACGGCCGACCAGCACTCGGATCATCAGGCAGAGGCCCTACTCCGCCACGGAGGGGAACGCGACAACAGCCATGTCGACGCTGCCGGTGGCGCGAAGGCGTCCCGGCCGGAGCTCGACCTCGTCATGCAGTTGCTGCGTGAGGGCAACGCCTTGAGGGTGACCCGCCTCGACCGACTCTCCCGCCCGGTGCCGCACGCGGTGACTCTCGGCGCCAAGTTGACACACCCCCGTGTCCTCGGTGTGCAGCATCGGCCCCGCACCCCGCGCAGCGATCAACGTCCGGTTGACGCGCTATGTTCAGCCGCTTGAGCGGCGAGTTCGGGCCCCGGCCTCCGCGTTGGGGCCACCGTGCCGCGCCCGGCCACCAGGGCCGCTACCGTCTGGGCGGCCGCGACGACGACCATCAGCAGGAGCGGGGCTCTCCAGCCGGAGCTGAGCGAGTGGAGGAGGCCGAAGACCACCGGCCCGACGGCCGCCAGCAGATAGCCGACGGACTGCGCCATCGCGGACAGCCCGCCGGCCGAGGCCGCGTCCTGGGCCCGCAGGCTGATGAACGCCAGGGCGAGCACCAGGCAGGCGCCTCCGCCGAGGCCGAGGACCACAGTCCACAGCAGTGCCCACCGGGGTTCAGCGAAGAGGCCGATATAGCCGACCAGCAGGACCACGGAACAGGCCGTCGCCAACCCCCGTTGGTCCCGCGCCCAGCGCATCGCCCGGGGCACCGCCAGGCCGGTCAGCACGGCGACGACCTGGAACCCGAAGAGCAGCCAGCCGGCCGTCGCCTGGCTGACCCCGTTGTCCTGGAGAACCTGCGGCAGCCAGGTCACGACTACATAGAAGCCCAGCGACTGCAGTCCCATGAAGGCAGTGACCGCCCAGGCCAGTCCGGAGCTCCAGGGCTGCCCGCTCCGCGCCGGCCCGGCCGGCCGGGGAGTCCGCATCTGCGGCAGCCACACCAGCACCGACACCAGGGCGAAGACCACCCAGAAGCCCAGCGCAGTGTGCCAGCCACCGGGAGCGGCCTCGGCGATCGGCACCGCCACTCCGGAGGCCACCGCTGCTACCACTCCCATCACCATGGCGTAGGCGCTGGTCAGCAGGCCGATCTTGGTCGGGAAGTTGCGCTTGATGAGGCCCGGCAGCAGTACATTGCCCACCGCGATGCCCGCGCCGATCAGCACGGTGCCGATGAACAGGCCTGCCACCGTGGGGATCCATCGGACCGCGATGCCGATGGTCAGCACCACCAGCGCGCCGCCGAGGAGCCGTTCCTCCCCCCACCGCGCGGCCAGCCTTGGCACCAGCGGCGACAGGGCCGCGAACGCCAGCAGAGGCAGTGTGTTCAGCAGGCCCGCGGCGGCCGGAGCCAGGCCCAGGTCGGACTGTACGCGGTTCAAGAGTGGCCCGACACCGGTCAGACTCGCCCGAAGGTTGGCGGCCACCACCAGCAGCCCCCACACCAACAGCACTTGACCGGCGCGTCGCGTCGACGTGTTCTCCATGCCCTGACCATCGGTCGGCGGGACGGCCGGTATCCAGATCCTCCTCAGGCTAGCCCCCGCAGGGCCACCCTTGGCTCCTCGCGATCGGCAGCAGGGCCCCTACCCTCAGAACGTGGGCACACCATTGGGCAACTTCATCCGAGACAAGCGGGACGCCGTCCAACCGGGGCCCCTCGGGCTGCCGGAGCGGCAACGCCGCCGGTCGCCGGGGCTGCGCCGGCTGGACCTCGCCAACCGGGCCGACGTCAGCGTCGAGTACCTCGCCCGGATCGAGCAGGGCCGCGACCGCAACCCCTCATCAGCGGTGGTCAACGCGCTCGCCGACGCGCTGTGCCTGAACACATCGGAGCGCAACCACCTGCGATACCTCGCCAAGATCACCAGCGATGCCTGCACGATCGACATCAGGCCCGTGCCACCCTCCCGGCGGGTGCGCGCGCCCGTCCTGCGCACCCTCGAACTCCTCGAGCCGGGCGTGGCGATCGTGACCAACCGGCTGGGCGACGTGCTCGCCCACACCTCCGGCTACCGGGCGGTCACCGGCGGGACCGGGCTGCTCGATGCCGACCGTCCCAACCTCAACCACTACCTTTTCACCGACCCGCGGGCCCGGACCTTCTTCGCCGACTGGGACGACATCGCGGACGAGCAGACCTTCGACCTGTGGCAGGCGCCGTCCTTGGAGAACCTGGAGTGGCTCACCGCCGAGCTGACCCCCGTCGCCGGCGACGAGTTCACCCGCCGGTTGAACCGGGACAAGGTGCCGCGCCGCGGCGTCCTCCGGCTCAACCACCCCGGAGGGCATCAGCTCCGGCTGCTCCGCGAGATCCTCGAACTGCCCGGCGACTCACAGCAGCTCGTGATCTTCCTCCCCGAGGACGACGCCACTGCCGAGGCCCTGAACCGGTTCCAGCGCCGCCCCTTGGGCCGCCTCCGGTCCATTTCCTGACACCGGCATCCGCGGCCGGAAAGCGCCGTTCCGAACCGCCTCACCCCTGCCCGGGTCCGCCGGGGGTTTCGCAACGTCCGCGCTACAGAGCCCGCCCGGCAAGCGCGTCGAAACCGTCCCAACCAGGCCCCGGACGGCCACGCGCCCGCGAGCGAGCGTCCGCAGCATGCGGGAACGCACGCCGCAGGCGGGGCTGGCTGTTGTGGGGCGCGTTCAGGACTGTGTGTCGGCCCGGGTCATGGAACTGACCGCGTCCGCGATCGTGTTCCTGTACAGGCCTAGCTTGGGCTTGAGTACCTTCGTGCCGGTGCCGAGCGGGAAGTTGAGTGTGTCCGCGTTGGGCATATGGTTGCCGTCGGCCAGCACATTCATCTCGTCGATCTCGGGCACGGTTCCGGTGGTCGCGCCGCTCGGATTGAGGTCGATCACCGCGTAGGCGGTGTGTCCGGCCCGGACCGGGTATGCGGGTGCCCCACCGAGGCCGCTGGGGATCAGTGGCCTGACATCGTGGCTGTGGTCCGCGGACTTCGAGTTGCCCAGGCTGACCCGTGGGTAGTAGCTCAGGCCGCAGGTGTTCGCGCCGACGTTGCGCACCTTGATCACCCGCTGGGTGGGCGCACCGGCCCGGCGGGCCACGTGTACCGACAGCTTCTGCATCTCGCACGGGTGCGGGTAGGCGTCACTGTCGCTGTTGGCGTTGCCGCCGGCCGCCTTCGCGCTGCCGGCGTTCACGGTGACGGCGTTCGTGGTGCCGGTGTTCTGCACGGCGTCGCTGGTCTTCACCGACCCGGTGGACCGCGAGGACCCCTCCGCAGCCGCAGCGGCTACGGAACTGTCCGCCGAGCCGGCGGCCTTCGTGCCGATTCCCTCCCCACCGCAGGCGGTCGATGCCAGAGCGAGTACCGCAGTGGCGGTGGCGCCGATGAGGGTGGCGTGGTGACGGTTGTGGAGCGTACGCATGAGGATCCCCCCAAGTGTGACAGCACGACAAAGACATGGGGCCTGCGGGAGGGGGGCTTTGTTCACGGCGACGTGACGGCGTGCATGCCGGTGGATCCGGATGCCCGCTGTGCCATGATCCGCCGCGTCCCGAGCTGCGGCCGCGAGACACGGTCGCGCCGGCCCGACTTCGCACCGACGGAGCAGCCATGGGCATGGGGAACGGCGGCGTGAGCAGGCGCTGTGGTCGTGCCGGTTCAACGAGTGTCGCCGGCCGGGCCGTACTCCGAACGAGCTACTGGCGGCGGGACTCTGGGCAAGCCTCCGCGGCGGGGAGCTTGCCTTCGGCTTTTCGCGCGACTTTTGATGTCACCGTCGTTCTCCAGACTGCGAGGTGTCTCATGAGACAGCGGCGGCTGAGCCGCCTCTCCTTACCGAATTCCCGGACAGCTCTATGCTGCTGCCGAAAACATGCTGCCCGGTGGTCAGCAGACTGCTGGCAGGAAACAACGGTGCCCAGAGGAGAGAGCCCTTGCTGCTTGTGGCTGGCAGCGTCGTCATCGCCTTATGGTTGGTCCTCTTTATGTGGGTCGGCTGGCGTCGGCGCAAGCGTGGCGGCGGCGGAGCATCAACCGCTGAGGCGTGGAGTGAGCTCTTCCATCCATCACAGCGACACGTCCAGCAGGAGCGGGAACGCCAACTCGTCCTCCGAGACGACGCCGAATCCGGTGCACCGCCGAGCTCCGTTGACCTCGATTCGGGCAAGGCGGTTATCCGTCCGATGCGGAGCCCCACGAGCAGGCACGACACACCCTAAGGGCTGTCCCGTCATCCCTGGCGGGCGCACGACGACAGCTGCGGCACCTCGCTGCCAGGACAGGCGGTCGGCGAGCGTGGCGGTCACGGGGCAGGTTTGCCGGCACGGACCATGACGTAGCCCATTTTGTCCCGGCACAGGCCGAGGATCAGCGGATAGGCCGAGTCCAGTTGCGTGGCCATGTCCGCGCCCAGGAGTTCCTCGATCTGCTGGCGACGTGCCGCGAAGATCTGGGGGATCAGGTGGTAGGTGGGTGTGAAGTCGCCGGTCCTGTCACGCACGCGGTCGATGGTGAAGCCGGCCTGCCGGGCGAGGGCTGGGTAGTCGTCGAGGGAGCCGGGCAGGCGGGCGAGCGCGAAGCCTGCGCGGAACAGCGCCACATCCTGGTCGGTGAACGGTACGTGCTCGAAGCAGTCCGCGAGGACGAGCCGGCCACCGGGACGCAGGACGCGCTTGGCCTCGTGCAGAGCACGGGGGCGGTTGGCGAAGTGGGCGAACGACTCGATCGCCCACACGGCGTCGAACGACGCGTCCTCGAACGGCAGGTTCATCGCGTCGGCCTGCAGGAACTCGGTGCGGTCGGCGACGCCGGCGCGGGCGGCGCGGTCGCGGGCCTGCTCGACCTGGGCGCTGCTGGCGGTGATGCCGAGGACCTGCCCGCCAGAGGCGTGAGCCAGACGCACCGTGGGCCGTCCGGTGCCGCAGCCCACGTCCAGCGCCCGTTGCCCGGGCCCGAGGGCGAGCTCGTCGATCAGTTCGTCGGTCCACCGGTCCTGCGCCGCTGTCAGCTCCTGCCACGCCTCGTCCGCCGACAGCGTCCGCCCGGGATCCGGGCGCACCCCGTCGTCCCACATGCCCAGGTGCATGCTGTCACCCATCGTCAGGCTGTACAGACTCCCCAAGCGGTCGTACCACGCTCCGACCTCCTGCACGGAAGGCCCCTGATCCGCTGCCTGCTCCATGACGTCCTCCCTGCGCGGACCGGTCCGGGCCGATACGCCGCGCCCGGCTCCTTTCGCCGTGCGCCCTTCAGCGTGCGGGGCCGGTGAACCTGTGGGGAAGGGCGCGTAGGGCGGAGCTCGGCGCACCTCGGTGCGCCCCCGCACCACAGCGGCTCGAAAGGGATCAGTGGAGCGCGCTCTTCGCCTGCCAGTCGGACCAGGACACATTCCACGCCCCGTAGCCGTTGCCCTCCGCGACCGTCCCCTTGGCGTCCGCGCCGGTGATCTCGAACGGGTCGCCGACCTGGGCCTCCTTGTACAGCTCCGCGGCGTTCGCATCGCTCATTCCCACGCAGCCGGAACTGTGGTTGGCGACCCCGAAGTACGCGGCGTTCCACGGCGCGGCATGGGCGTACATCCCCGACCAGGTCAGCCGCATCGACGAGTCGACCATCTTGTCGTACGCATCGCCCAGACCGACCGTCTCGGAGCGCATGTTGATGGTGCCCTCCTTCGCCATCAGTACGGCCGTGCCGCGCCAGGACGCCTTCTGGCCGCCCGGTGTGCCCGCCGACATCGGCACGTCCATGACCGTCTTCCCGTCCCGGTGCAGTGCCAGCCGGTGACGGTCAAGGTTGACCTTGACCACCTGGTTGCGGCCGATGGTGAAGGTCGTCCGGTAGTCGCGCACGAACCAGCCGCCGGCCGTTCCGGAGTCGATGCCGTTGAGATCGGCGTCGAGCGTGACGCGGGTACCGGGCTTCCAGTAATCCTTGGGCCGCCAGTCGACGCGCTCCTTGCCGGAGTAGTCCTGCAGCCATCCCCAGGAACCTTCGGTGTTGTTCGATGTGGACACCTTGAGCGCCTTCTCGACCGCCGCCTTGTCCTTCACCGGGTTGTCGAAGACGATCGACAGCGGCTGGGCGATACCGACCGTGGTGTTCTTGCCGGGGGCGAGCGTCAGCTTGTTGACCTTGTCGGCCTCGGCTGTCGAGAAGCCGGCGCGGTCCGTGCCACCCCTGGTGTCCGTCGCCTCGACGCGGTACTCGGTGCCGGGTGCGGCGACCCGGTCCGAGGTCCAGCTGCGTCCGTCGCCGGATATCCGGCCGGTGAGCGCGTCACCCTCGGCGGCGCTCACCTTCACCGTCTTCAGCTTTCCGTCGGCCAGCGTCACCTTCACCGGCTTGCCCGCGGTGGCGCTGGTGCCCTGGAGGTTCACCGAGATCCTGGTGTCCGGAGCCTGCGAGGTCCCGGCGGCGTGACCGGAACCGGCGTCCGATGCGGCAGCGCCGCCGGAGCAGGCGGTCAGGGTGGCGCCGAGCACCGCCGTTCCGGCTATCAGGGTGAGTCGGGCCGGGCGGGCCAGCGGTGCGGTACGGCGTATGTGCCGGCGTGCAGCGGACAACGAAAAACCTCCAGGGCTGTGCTTCTCACCATTTGAGAGGCATTCACCAGACTTTAGGTTCCTCGAATCCCTGACGAGCCATGGATTCCGTTGTGTGACAAGGAATGGAGCGCAACTGTCACCGTCCGGTCACATGCACCGCTCGGACCCGTCATGGACCGCTGTGAGCATCCTGCGCAGCCCCGCCGAGCCGAATGGAGGGGCGGGACCAGGGAGGCCACGGACATGTCAGCGCTGCTCGCGACCGGTGACCGCAGAGGTGAACAAGGGATGCGGATACGCAGCCTCACCGCCGCCGAGCACCGGACGGCTGTGACCGCGCGGCCGGGGGCGAGCTTTCTGCAGTATCCGTCCTGGGCCGGAGTGAAGGACCAATGGACGTCGGAAATGGTCGGATGGCACGGCGCAGACGGCGAATTGGCCGGCAGTGCCCTGGTCCTCTACCGGCAATTCCCGGGCACCCGTAAATACTTTGCCTATCTGCCCGAAGGGCCGGTGGCCGACTGGACCGATCCGGAGATCGACCGCTGGCTGCGGCCGTTGATGGCGCATCTGCGGAAGGCGGGCGCCTTCGCCGTGCGGATGGGGCCGTCACCGGCGTACCGCCGCTGGGACACCGTCCGGCTCAAGGCGGCCACCGGGCCGGGCCGGAAGGTCCGCGATGTGCTGGCGGCGGAGGTGGACCCGCTCGGCACCGTAGTCGCCGACCGGCTCCGGGCGCGCGGCTGGCGGCGGTGCGGTGGGGACGGCGACGCCGGCAACGACGCCGACGCGCAGCCGCGCTACGTCTTCCAGGTGCCGCTCGCCGGACGCAGCGCTGACGATCTGTGGGCGGGGCTCAACCAGGAGTGGCGTCGCAACATCCGCAAGGCGGAGAAGTCCGGTGTCCGGATCGTCGTCGGTGGCGCGGCGGAGCTGCCCGAGTTCCACCGGCTGCTGCGGATCACCGAGGAGCGTGACGGCTTCCGGCTCGGCCGCTCCCTCGCTTACTTCCAGCGTCAGTACGCCGTGCTCAACGCCGAACAGCCCGGCCGGATGCAGCTCTATCTCGCCGTCCACGAGGGCGAGATCCTCGCCGCGCACACCATGATCAGCGCCGGGCGGCGGGTCTGGTACCAGACGGGCGCGTCCGCCGACCACCGGCGCGAGGTCCGCCCCAGCAACGCCCTCCAGTGGCGGATGATGCTCGATGCGCACGCCCTCGGCGCCGAGCTGTACGACATGCGCGGGGTACCCTCCACCCTTGACCCCGACGACCGCTCCTTCGGACTGCTGCGCTGGAAGCTCGGTACCGGTGGGCAGGTCGTCGAGACCCTCGGGGAGTGGGAGACATCGGTGGGCGGAGCCGCCAACAACACGCTGTACAGGGCGTTCCAGGCGTACCTGGCCCGCCGGTGACCGCCGCGCGGACGACCGGGACGGTCGTGCAGGAGGGGCCGGAGGGACGGCAGAAGCCGGGGTCGGTGCTGCGCAGCGGCGCCGTCATGGCCGCGGGCTCGGTCGTCTCGCGGGCGACCGGGTTCATCCGCTCGGCGGTCGTCGTCGCCGCCCTCGGTACCGGACTCACGGCCGACGGCTACACGGTCGCCAACACCGTCCCCAACATCCTCTACATGCTCCTGATCGGCGGAGCCCTCAACGCCGTGTTCGTCCCGGAGCTGGTGCGGGCAGCCAGGGAACACAGCGACGGCGGCGCCGCGTACACCGACCGGCTGCTCACCGTCTGCACGGTCGGCCTCGTCGCCCTCACCGCGCTCGCGGTCGTCGGCGCCCCGCTGATCGTCGGCACCTACACGGACTACTCCGGGGAGCAGGCGGAGCTCACTATCGCGCTGGCCCGCTACTGCCTGCCGCAGATCCTCTTCTACGGGCTCTTCACCCTCCTCGGCCAAGTACTCAACGCCCGGAACCGGTTCGGCGCGATGATGTGGACCCCCGTCCTCAACAACATGGTCATCATTGCGGTGTTCGGGCTCTATCTGGTGGTCGCATCCGGTTCCGGCGGGGAGTTGACCGCCACCCATGCCCGGCTGCTGGGCTGGGGGACGACTGCCGGGATCGTCGTGCAGACGCTGGCCCTGGTGCCCGCGCTCCGCGCCGCGAAGTTCCGCTGGCGGCCCCGGTTCGACTGGCGGGGGAGCGGTCTGACCCGCCCGCTGCGGTCGGCCGGATGGCTCGTCATGCTGGTACTGGCGAACCAGGGCGCCTACTGGGTGGTGACCCGGCTCTCCACCATCACCGGACAGCACGCCGTCGAGCAGGGGGTGGTGGGCGGCGCGGGCTACACCGCGTACAGCTACGCCTTTCAGCTGTGGGTGGTGCCGCAGGGCATCGTGACCGTCTCGCTCGTCACGGCGCTGATGCCGCGGATGAGCCGGGCGGCGGCCGACGGCGACCTCGCGGGGGTGCGCCGCGATGTCTCGTACGCGCTGCGGACCACGGCCGCGGTGGTGGTGCCCGCAGCGGGTGTGTTTTTCGCGCTGGCGCCGTGGGTGATGGGGGCCGTGTTCGGATACGGCCGGACCGGCGACGCCGATATCGCGGTGATGGCGGGGATGATGATGGCGTTCGCGCCGGGGCTCATCGCGTACTCCGGGCAGTACGTGCTGTCCCGTGGGTTCTACGCGATGAGCGACACCCGTACGCCGTTCTTCCTGAACCTGGTGATCGCGGCGCTCAACGCCGGGCTGTCGGCACTCGCCTATCTGATGCTGCCTGCGCGGTGGGCGGTGACGGGGATGGCGGGGGCGTACTCGGTGGCGCTCTTCGCGGGGTTCGCGGTCACCGGGTACGTGCTGCATCGCAGGGTGTCTCAAGGCGCCGGGGGACCGCGGTCGGTGCTGTGGCGCTCGGCCGGGCTGTGGGCGCATGCGCGGCTGGTGGTGGCGTGTGTGCCGGCAGGGGCACTGGCGTACGGGGTGGCCCGGGCGTGCGACGGATTCGGGGACTTCGCGGCCGCCGGGGCGGGTACGGCAGTACTGCTGGGAGCGGTGGGGGTGTTGGCCCGGCCGCTGCGGTTGAGCGAGGTCAGCGCGATGCTGGGTGCGGGGCGCGCGCGGATCCGCGGGGCCGGGGCCCGGTGAGAGGGTGCCGCTCGCGTCCGGCCGACGATCCGTTCTGACTGGCCGGACGGGCGTGATGAGGTGCTGGACAGATTCGATCGTGATCGTTGGGATACTGGTGCCATGCCGCGTGTGCTCCTGGTCGAGGACGACCCCTCCGTACGGGAAGGGGTCGAGCTCGGGCTGCGTCGGCGCGGGCATGAACTCCGGGCCGTGGAGAGCGGGGAGGCGGGACTCGGTGCGCTGGCGGAGTTCCGGCCCGATCTCGTCCTGCTGGATCTGATGCTGCCCGGCATGAACGGCGTCCAGGTCTGCCGTCGCATAAGGGAGTCCAGCCAGCTGCCGATCATCATGCTCACGGCACGCGGCGACGACTTCGACGTGGTCGTCGGGCTGGAGGCCGGGGCCGACGACTACATCGTCAAACCCGCCCGTACCGAGGTGATCGAGGCCAGGATCCGGGCCGTGCTGCGACGGCTCGCCGAGCCGGTCGGGCGCAGCGGCATCGAGTTCCACGGCGAACTCGCCGTCGACCGCGCCGGGCTGTCCGTCGCCAAGGCGGGGGAGCGCCTTCTGCTCGCCCCCTCCGAACTGAAGCTGCTGCTGTACCTGTCGGCCTCGCCCGAGCAGGTCTTCAGCAGGCAGCAACTCCTCGAATGCGTGTGGGAGCACAGTTACCACGGCGACGCGAGGCTCGTCGACGCCTGCGTGCGGCGGCTGCGGCAGAAGATCGAGGACGTGGCGGGCAGCCCCCGCTACATCCAGACCGTTCGTGGCTTCGGCTACCGATTCGGGCCGCTCGCATGAGACTCCTGGCCGCCCGGTTCGGCCTGCGCATCCGCCTCATATCCGCTTTTCTGCTGGTCGCGGCGATCAGCGCGGCCACCACCGCGACCCTGACCTACCGCGAGGCCCGGTCCGCGATCCTTCAGCAGGCGCAGGACACGGCCGTCGCCCAGTTCCGGGACCGGATCACCGCACAGGCGGTGTCCCTGCCCGTCGACGCGACCCGGCTGCGGACGATGTGCCAGGCCCTTGCCCGCGAAGGCAAGCCGCACACCTGGATCGTCTTCGCCGAATACGCGGACCTGAAGGTCTCGTCCTCGGACCGGCCCGTCTCGAACGTGATCACAAGCGAACTGCGCGATGCGGCCCGGAACACCGAGCATGCCTCGTTCCAGCGGGTCGTCAAGGACGGTAAGCCCTGGCTGACGATCGGGATGCCCGTGATGTTCGACCGGGGCCAGGGGCGTCAGCCCACCGGGCTCGTCCTCTACGCCGTGATGCCGCTCGCCCCTGAGGAGGCCAATGTCAGCGCCATGGTCACCGCGGCCCGCGACGGAGCCCTGCCCGCCCTCCTCATCGCGCTGGTGCCCGCACTGCTTGCCGCCCGCAGTGTGCTGCGCCCGGTGCGTGATCTGCGGCGGGCCGCCGCAGGTATCGGCCGCGGCGAGCTCGACACCCGTATCGAGGTGAAGGGTTCGGACGAACTCGCCGATCTGGCCTGGACGTTCAACGAGTCGTCCACCAAGCTGCAGCAGTCCGTGGCGGAGCTCCGGCGGGCGGAGGAACGGGCCAGACGCTTCGCCTCCGATGTCTCGCACGAGATGCGCACACCGCTCGCCGGGATGCTTGCCGTCACCGAGGTCCTGGACGAGGACGCCGCACACCTGAACGCCGACACCGCGGCAGCCGTGCGGCTGATCAGCGCGGAGACCGGGAAGCTGGCCACACTGGTCGAGGACCTGATGGAGATCTCCCGCTTCGACGCGAAGGCCGCGGATCTCCATCCCGACGAGGTCGATGTCGCCGAGATGATCCGCAAGACCTTGCAGAGCAGACGCTGGGAGGACCGGGTCGACACCGAGCTCCCGCACGGGATACGGGCGGTGCTCGATCCACGCCGTTTCGACGTGATCGTCGCCAACCTGGTCGGCAACGCACTGCGGCACGGCGCCGAGCCGGTCGCCGTGCGGATGTGGACCGAGCGGCGGGACGGGAAGGACCTGCTGGTGACCGAGGTCGCGGACAGCGGCCCCGGGATCGACACAGCCGTGCTGCCGCACATCTTCGACCGGTTCTACAAGGCCGACGCGGCACGTACCCGGTCGGCGGGGAGCGGACTCGGCCTGGCGATCACGCAGGAGAACGTACGGCTGCATGGTGGCACGGTCCACGCCGCCAACAACCCGTCCGGCGGTGCGGTGTTCACCGTCGAGCTGCCACGGGAGGGGGTGTGAGGCGGCTGCGCGCCCTAGGGCGTGTTTCGAAAGTCCCGCCTGCCAGGCGCCGCCTGGCCCGCACGCTCGCTGCGTTGTCGGGCTCGCCCCGATACGCCGAGTATCGGGGCGACCCTCCGCCTTGCGATCGCACGCACCAGGCGCCGCCTGGCCCGCCCTGCGGGCGGACGACGCTACTTTCGAAACGCGCCCTGGTCGCGCTGATGGCGTTCGTGCTGTTGGTGACCGGGTGCGGCATCCGGGCCTCGGACGTGGTCGAGGTCGGCGATCCGGCGACCGTGGACGCCCCGGGGAGCCGGCAGGGCACGCTGCTGTACTTCATCTCCTCGTCCTCCCCGGGCACGCTGCTGCCCGTCGTACGGCAGTTCGACGTACCGATGGAGGCCCCGTCCTCGGGCACGGGGGATCTGAAGAGCTTGGCGGGCAAGCCGCTCGTCCTGTTGTTCGGCGGCCCCTCCAGAGCGGAGATGGATGCCGGGCTGGCGACGGAACTACCCCAGGGGCATGTCGGGTTGAGCATGACCGTGACTCGGAGCGGGGTGCTGGTCCGACTGGACATCCCTGTCACCGGACTTTCCGGACTCGCCCAGCAGCAGCTGATCTGCACGGCAGTCCACTCCGGCGTGCCCGATCCGGGTGCGGCGGTGACGCTGTCCGGCACCGACGGCTCCGTCGGGCCCACTCACTGCACCGTCTGACCATTCGCGGGCGGACTCCGGGACGAGACCGCCGGGCCGGGTGCCCCCGGCCGGGGCCCGGGTCGGTCATGGGCGGGCATGTGATCGGTGATTCGGATCCATATTCACCGCGGTCCTGACGAGACGTAGGAGGCGGAGTTAACCTGCGCGGACGATCCTTCACTGGAGGTGCGCATGCGACGTTCCGTCGCGCGGAATGTGTCGTTGTTGGGTGTTCTCGCCGCTGTCGTCTCGGTCGGGGCGGCCGCACCGCCCTCGTCCGCACCGCCGATATCGCCGCCCCCCAAGTCGCCCGTTGCCGTGGGCTACGGCGGCGCCGTAGCCAGCGTCGACGCGGACGCCACGGCAGCCGGGATCGAGGTGCTCCGCAAGGGCGGCAACGCCGTGGACGCCGCCGTGGCGACCGCGGCCGCGCTCGGCGTGACGGAGCCCTACTCGGCGGGCCTGGGCGGGGGCGGCTACTTCGTCTACTACAACGCCAAGAAGCACACCGTGGAGACCATCGACGGCCGCGAGACCGCGCCGCGCAGCGCGGACTCTTCCCTCTTCCTGGAGGACGGCAAGCCCCTCGCCTTCGCGGACGCCGTCACCAGTGGTCTGGCCGTCGGCACGCCCGGCACCCCGGCCACCTGGGCCACCGCGCTCGACGCCTGGGGCAGCAAGCCACTGAGCACGCTGCTGAAGCCGGCCGAGCGGCTTGCCAGGGACGGCTTCGTCGTCGACTCCACCTTCCGTTCGCAGACCGAGGGGAACCAGGCCCGGTTCGCCGACTTCCCGGACTCCGCGAAGCTCTTTCTTCCGGGCGGGCAACTGCCCGTGGTCGGCTCCGTCTTCAAGAACCTCGACCTTGCGCGTACGTACGAGAAGGTAGGCCGCGACGGCACCGACGAGCTGTACCGCGGCGACCTGGCCGACGACGTCGTCCGGACCGTCCGCAACCCGCCCGTCGACCCGAAGGCGAGCCGGGTGGTGCGTCCCGGCGACCTCACGGCGAAGGACCTGCGCTCCTACCGTGCCCTGCGACAGGCGCCGACCAAGGTCGGCTACCGGGGGCTCGACGTGTACGGCATGGCGCCGTCCTCGTCCGGTGGTACGAGCGTGGGCGAGGCGCTCAACATCCTTGAGAACACCGATCTTTCGCGGGCGAGCGAGTCCCAGTATCTGCACCGCTACATCGAGGCGAGCCGGATCGCGTTCGCCGACCGCGGGCGGTGGGTCGGCGACCCGGCATTCGAGGACGTACCGACGCGCGGACTGCTGAGCCGGCGGTTCGCCGACTCGAGGGAGTGCCTGATCAAGGACGACGCGGTGCTGGCCAGCCCGCTCGCCCCCGGCGACCCGCGCCGTCCGGCCGATTGTGCGAACCGTGGAACCGCCGCCCCGACGACGTACGAGGGGGAGAACACCACCCATCTGACGGCCGCCGACAAATGGGGCAACGTCGTCGCATACACCCTGACCATCGAGCAGACCGGCGGCAGCGCAATCACGGTTCCGGGGCGCGGTTATCTGCTCAACAACGAGCTGACGGACTTCTCGTTCGCGCCCGCCAACCCGGCGGTGCACGACCCGAATCTGCCCGGTCCGGGCAAGCGGCCGCGGTCGTCGATCTCGCCGACGATCGTGCTGAAGCACGGGCAGCCGGTACTGGCCCTGGGCTCGCCGGGCGGCGCGACGATCATCACCACGGTGTTGCAGTCGCTCATCGGCACGGTCGATCGCGGTCTTCCGCTCGTCGATGCGATCGCGGCGCCACGCGCCAGTCAGCGCAACTCGCCGACGACCGAGCTCGAACCCGCGCTGTGGAACAGTCCGCTGCGGACGGAACTGGAGTCGCTGGGCCATGCCTTCAAGCTGAACCCGGAGATCGGTGCTGCCACCGGTGTGCAACGGCTGCCGGACGGGAGGTGGCTCGCGGCGGCGGAGAAGGTGCGGCGCGGCGGCGGATCCGCCATGGTCGTTACGCCGAGCGACTGAATGTGATCATGCGTCAATAAAGTGACCCACGGGGCAGGTTCGTGGCCGGACGGCGGCCATGGACCGGCCCCGTGGCCGTGACGGGGGCATGGGCACGGGTTGTTCAGAGGGCGGTGAGGACGCGGGGCCCCTCGTCCGTGATCGCCACCGTGTGCTCGGCGTGCGCCGCCCGGCTGCCGTCGGAGGTGCGCAGCGTCCAGCCGTCCCGGTCCGAATGGAACGCGTCGTGCCCGCCGGCGATCAGCATCGGCTCGATCGCCAGCACCATTCCGTGCCGCAACGGCATGCCACGGCCCGGTCGCCCCTCGTTGGGGACGGCCGGGTCCTCATGCATGGAGCGGCCCACACCGTGGCCGCCGAACCCTTCCGGAATGCCGTATCCGGCGGTCCGGCAGACCGTTCCGATCGCGTGTGCGATGTCTCCGATCCGGTTGCCGACGGCCGCCGCCGCGATCCCCGCGTCCAGTGCGGCGAACGCCGTGTCGATCAGCCGGGTGTCCGCGGGCCGGGCGCGGCCGACGGTGAAGCTGACGGCCGAATCGCCGACCCAGCCGTCGAGCGTCGCGCCCGCGTCGATGCTCACCAGATCGCCGTCGCGCAGCCGCTGGTCGGTCGGGACGCCGTGCACGATCGCGTCGTTGACGGACGTGCAGATCACCGCGGGGAAGGGAGTGGGTGCGAAGTGTGGCCTGTAGTTCAGGAACGGCGACCCGGCGCCCGCCTCGCGCAGTACTCCGCGCGCCACCTCGTCGAGTTCGCGCAGCGACACGCCGACCGCCGCCGCTTCCCGTACGGCTGTCAGGACCTGGGCCACGACCCGCCCGGTCTCGCGCATCGCCTCTATGGATGTATCCGTCTTGAGTTGCACCATGCCAATTACTATACCGGTCGAAGCGGTATGAGAATAACGGCGGTACGAGAATAACGGCGGCACTAGGATGGGGGCATGGTACGAACGCCTCTCACCCCGGAAGAGCGCCTTCGCGGCGAACGGCTCGGCCGCCTGCTCCGCGAGGCGCGAGGTGCGCGCAGCATGGTCGAGATCGCCGCGAACGCCGGAATCTCCGCCGAGACACTGCGCAAGATCGAGACCGGCCGCGCCCCGACCCCCGCGTTCTTCACCATTGCGGCGCTGGCCGGCGCGCTCGGCCTCTCCATGGACGATCTGCTGATCCGCTGCGCCGGGGAACCGGGCACGGTCGTCCGGCTGGCCGGGTAGCGCCGGGCAGCCCCGGGGCAGCTCAGTCGGCGACCGCCAGCTGAATGCGGTGGTGGCGCGGTGCGTCGATCTCGTCGAGCAGTGCGATCGCCAGGTCCGGGTGCGAGATGTGTCCGGTGCCGTCGAGCACGGTGCCCACCGCGCTGCGATATCTGCCGGTGCGGGGGCCTGCCGCGTCCAGGTCCATCGGCGGCACCACCATGACCCAGTCCAGCTCCTCACCCGCCGCGCCCAGGGTCTCGAACTCGGCGACATGGCCCTGCGAGAAGACCTGGTACGCCTCCGGGAAATCCGGCGCGTCCATCACCCGTACCCCTGGCGCGGTCTCCAGCGTCGACCCGATTCCGACGGCCACCAGTCGCCGCACCCCGGCCGATCCGAGTCCCACGATCAGTGCCTGGGCCGCGGCGACGAAGTACTCGTCGGACGGGATGTCCAGCCGCGCCGACGCGTTGACCGCCGCGTCGTGGCCGGCTGCGACGGCCGCCACCGACTCGGGATCGGTGGCGTCTCCCCGTACGACCTCGATGCCCGGACCGGCAAGGTCCGGACAGCGGGCCGGGTCGCGGACCACGGCTGTCACGGTGTGCCCGCGACGGACGGCCTCCGCGACCGCCGCGCGACCGACCCGGCCACCGGCCCCGAAGACGACGATCCTGCTGCTCATGGAAGTCCCCTGTTCTCTGCTGCTGCGTACGGTCTCTGCGGTGCTGGAGCGACCGTAGGACCTGACCCCTCGGTTACTTCAAGGGAACTCGGTTACGGCCTCCCCGCGGGGGAGTGCGTTAGCGTCGGGAGGATGAGAGAACCCCTGGCCGCCGACCTGTTCGACGACCCCGACTGCGTGCAACGGGTCCAACCGTTCCGGGTCGGCGACAAATGGACCGGCATGGTGCTGCGCTGCCTGCAGGACGGCCCGCGCCGTTTCTCGGAGTTGCGAGTCCCGCTGCACCGGGTCACTCCGAAGGTCCTCACCGAGACGCTGCGGGCCATGGAGCGGGACGGCTTCCTCATCCGCACCGTCCACGACGAGCGGCCGCCGCGGGTCGAGTACGAACTGACGGCGCTGGGCCGCTCCCTGCTCGGCCCGCTCGACATGGCCTGCGCGTGGACCCGGGAGCATTTTCCGGAGCTGGTGAGCGCGCGTGCGGCGTACGTGTCCGGTGGACAGGACGCGTAGGGTCACGCCCGTGACTCCTCAGACACTCCAGGACTTCGACCGTGGCGAGTACGTCAGCCTGACCACGTACCGGAAGGACGGCACGCCCGTCGCCACGCCCGTGTGGGCGGCGGCCGACGGCGAGGAGTTGTTCATCTGGACCCGGAGCGACTCGTGGAAGGTCAAAAGGATCCGGAACAACAGCCGGGTCACGGTGACCGTCTGCGACGTGCGTGGCCGGATCGCCGACGGCGCGCCGAGCGCCGAGGGTACGGCGCGGCTGCTCGATGAGGCGGGGACGCGTGCCGTACGCGGGTTGCTGGCCCGCAAGTACACCTGGAAGTTCTGGCTGGTCGACTGGCCGGCCATGGTCGTACGCCTCGGCAGGCGGCCGCACACCGGGATCGCTGTCACCTTCTGAACGGCGGCGACGGCCGGCGGGGCGCTGTCCTGGAACGCCGCTACGGCGAGCACCGGTGGCACGGTGTGGAGCACGGTCCACGAGCCGGCACCCGAACCTGCTTTCGTGCCGGGTTGGCCTGTCGGCGTGGCATCTGCTCTCCCCGGGGGAAGGAAGAGAGAGTGTGAACCGCACGGGTACGAAACATGATCGAATCGACCGGTTCACGGCGACGGTCTTGCCCCGCCGTGTGGCGGGGCTTACGTTCTCCTCCTGTGCATCGAATCTACGTGCGTAGAAAACGCGTAGAGGCTCTCTGACGCCGCGTCGAAGGAGCAGCTCATGTCCCACGTCGTACGCGCCGCACTCGTCCAGGCGACCTGGACCGGCGACACCGAATCCATGATCGCCAAGCATGAGGAACATGCTCGCGAGGCCGCCCGGCAGGGGGCGAAGATCATCGGCTTCCAGGAGGTGTTCAACGCGCCCTACTTCTGCCAGGTGCAGGAGCCCGAGCACTACCGCTGGGCCGAGGCCGTCCCGGACGGGCCGACCGTCCGGCGGATGCAGGAGCTCGCCCGCGAGACGGGCATGGTGATCGTCGTACCGGTCTTCGAGATCGAGCAGTCCGGCTTCTACTTCAACACCGCCGCGGTGATCGACGCCGACGGTTCGTACCTCGGCAAGTACCGAAAGCACCACATCCCGCAGGTCAAGGGGTTCTGGGAGAAGTACTACTTCAAGCCCGGAAACGCCGGCTGGCCGGTCTTCGACACCGCCGTCGGCAAGGTCGGTGTCTATATCTGCTACGACCGGCACTTCCCCGAGGGCTGGCGTCAACTCGGACTCAACGGAGCCCAGTTGGTGTACAACCCGTCCGCGACCTCGCGCGGCCTCTCCAGCTACCTCTGGCAGCTGGAACAGCCCGCGTCCGCCGTGGCCAACGAGTACTTCGTCGCCGCGATCAACCGCGTCGGCCAGGAGGAGTACGGCGACAACGACTTCTACGGCACCAGCTACTTCGTCGACCCGCGCGGCCAGTTCGTCGGGGAGGTGGCCAGCGACAAGGAGGAGGAACTCCTCGTCAGGGACCTCGACTTCGGTCTCATCGAGGAAGTGCGCCAGCAGTGGGCGTTCTACCGGGACCGCCGCCCCGACGCGTACGAGGGACTGGTGGAGCCGTGAGCAGTCTGCACCACCGCCACCTCGCCGTCAGCCCCGAATGGCTCGCGCTCTACTACCGGCATCCGCTGGAGATCACCCACGGTGAGGGCCGCCACGTCTGGGACGCGGACGGCAAGCGCTACCTCGATTTCTTCGGCGGCATCCTCACCACGATGACCGCTCACGCGCTGCCCGAAGTGACGAAGGCGGTCACCGAGCAGGCCGGGCGGATCATCCACACCTCGACGCTGTACCTCAACCGGCCGATGGTCGAACTGGCCGAGCGCATCGCCACGCTGTCCGGCATCCCCGACGCCCGGGTCTTCTTCACCACCTCGGGCACCGAGGCCAACGACACGGCGCTGCTGCTCGCCACCACGTACCGCAGGTCGAACCAGATCCTCGCGATGCGCAACAGCTACCACGGCAGGTCGTTCTCGGCCGTCGCCATCACCGGCAACAAGGCCTGGTCGCCGACGAGTCTGTCCCCGCTGCAGACGCTGTATGTCCACGGCGGGGTCCGGACCCGGGGCCCGTACGCGGAACTCGGCGACGCACAGTTCATCAAGGCGTGCGTGGCCGATCTGGAGGACCTGCTCGGGCACACCCGCGGCGCCGCCGCGCTGATCGCCGAACCCATCCAGGGTGTCGGCGGGTTCACCTCCCCGCCCGACGGCCTGTTCGCGGCATTCCGCGAAGTCCTGAACCGGCACGGCATCCTGTGGATCTCCGACGAGGTGCAGACCGGCTGGGGCCGTACCGGCGAACACTTCTGGGGCTGGCAGGCGCACTCCCGGAACGGCCCGCCGGACATCCTCACCTTCGCCAAGGGCATCGGCAACGGCATGTCGATCGGTGGCGTCGTCGCCCGCGCCGACGTCATGAACTGCCTGGACGCCAACTCCATTTCGACGTTCGGCGGCTCCCCGGTCACCATGGCGGCGGGCCTCGCCAACCTGTCGTACCTGCTGGACCACGACCTCCAGGGCAACGCCCGACGCGTCGGCGGGCTGCTCATCGAGCGGCTGCGGGCGATCGGCGCGGGCTCGGAGTGCGTGCGGGAGGTGCGCGGCCGGGGCCTGATGATCGGCATCGAGCTGGTGAAACCCGGCACCGACGAGGCCAACCCGGAGGCGGCAACCGCTGTGCTCGAAGCGGCCCGCGAGGGCGGGCTGCTCATCGGCAAGGGCGGCGCGCACAACACCAGCGTGCTCCGGATCGCCCCGCCGCTGTCGCTGTCCATCGCCGAGGCGGAGGAGGGCGCGGAGATCCTCGCCGCCGCACTGCGGGCGGTGGGGTGACGCGACGGGGGTGTGCGGGCCGGTCGGTCGTGCCTGTGTAGCTTGGCCGCCATCACACCGTTCCTATCCAGTGCGCATGAGTGAGTGCTGGACCCACTGCTGTGTACTGGGCGCATCCCGAACGGTGTTGGATGCACTGGGTTCCCGCTTTCGCGTCCCGCTCGGCGACGGCCCTCCAAGGGGCCGGTCCGTCGCGGGTGGGCGGGTTCCCTCACGCCCCCGGGTGCCTGGTCCGGCCTGGGCGGTCCGATGCCCCGCACGATCACTCCGGTCGTGTGGGGGCGGTGCCGTCCGACGCCGGACCGGGTGCCCGAGGGCGCGTCGTCCGATCGCGATACCGGCGGCATCGTGACGGGACATCTTTCGGCGTGGGGTGACCAGTGGCTTCTGCCAGTGCTGGGCACCCCACAGGGAGGTGTAGGCGGGGTCGACCGCGACAATGCTCAGGCCGTGTTCGGCGGCCATGGAGATGAGCCGGGCCTTGAGCCTGCCGGTCGGCATGCCGGAGATGAGACGCCGGAACCGCTTCCGGCGGCCGTGCTTCTCACGGGTCTTCTCGGCGGTGAAGTCGAGGTCTTCGATCCCGATCGCGGCGACACCGACACGCCCCGCCCAGCGGATCAACCGGGTCAGCGCGTGGCGGATCTGTGCGTCGCGGTGGCCGGCGGTTCCGGACAGGTCATAGGGGAAGCGGTGCGGGTCACCGATCGGGTTGCCGTGCCGGTCGAGCCGGTAGGCGGCGAAGTGGTCGGCGTTGGTGTCGACACCGATCATGCCCCGGGCACGGGCGGTGGCCAACGGGATGGTCTTCACGACGGGGCGCTGCCAGGACGCGGTGAGGTACCAGCGGCCACGCCGGGTGTCGAGGTGGATGCGGTAGGCGACGGCCCGGTTCGCTTCGATGCGGTCGGCCCACTCCGCGCCCCGGTGCGCGAAGGCTATACGGGAGGTGAGGATGTACCGGCCGTGCTTGGCATTGGCCAGGTGCGCGAGCGGGACGGGCAGTTTGATGGACACTTCGCCGTCCGGGGTGACGCGGATCGTCTCGTTCCCGAACCGCTTCCCCGACTCGCCATCGGCACCGACGAACCAGCGCCCCGCCTCCCAGCGTTCCCGCCACTGCTCCTCGGTGAGCTGGGCCTGGGTGAGGTGGTGGCGGGTGTTGAGGAGACGTCTACCGCCCCGCACCACCCGCACCCGCCCGGCCTGCCACTCGGAGACGGCAGCCGCGTGCCGGTCTTCCAGCGCCGCGAGGCGACGGGACTTGCGGAACCACTCGCCCTTGGACCGGTAGCCGCCCGCCGCGCGCTTGGTGCCCTTCTCCCCGAGCGGGAGGGACAGGCGGTGCCGCAGCATGTTGATCCCGGCTGCCAGTGTCTGGATATGTGCCGCCTGGCAGCGGCGCGCGAGCGCCCATTGATCGTGCGTGGCCTTGGTGATCGCACCGGCGATCCGCGACGACGACAGTGCCGTCAGGTCCCGCTTGCGTGCCGCCCACGTATCGGTGCTGTGATCGTGTCCGTCCGCACAGCGGGCCTTGAGGTCACGGGAAGCGAGCGCACCCTGATGCTCACCGACCGCGCGCAGCACCTTCTCGTCCTGGGACGTGAGGTGCTTGAGACGGTCCCGGACCGCCACCCCGCAAGGCCCGGGCACCACGAAGGATGCGGCCAACTTCCGCACACCACCCACCACATCACCCCCTCCCACCAGGCCGGGCACCTGCCACCCAGCCCAACGAGCAACGCCCGCCAAGGTCACCCATTCGGCCCCAGAACTTCCGCTCCCACCCCACGAACCCGCCGACAGGACTCACTCCCGCTCACCACAACCCACTTCAGTGCAGCAAACCGGCAGCAGTTCGCAACCCCCGTTCACCGGCTCAGGAGCTCCACCATGTCTGAGACCCCCTCCCGTCCACTGCCCGCCCCGGTTGTCTCGCTCGCCGACACCGAAGCCGTATGGGCCGTCGTCACCGGCATGTACGAGGCGTACGACGCGGGCGATCGCGCCAGGATCGACGCCGTGCTTGACCCCGAGGCGACCATCTGGGACTCCGCCGCCGATCCGCTGCTGTTCGGCAGAACCGACCTCGACCGGATCCGTGACGCCCGCCCCGCCGCCGGTGAGGGCCCGCAGGAGACCGGCCTGACCGCGTACGACTGGACCGTCGACGTGTTCGAGGACGTCGCGGTCCTGCGTTACTGGCTGCGGGTCGGCTTCGCCCCTGCCGCCGACGGCACCCCGAACCGCCCGGAGCTGGTCCGGAACACCGTGATCCTGCACCGGACCGGCGAGTCCTGGCGGATCGTCCACCTGCACGAGGACGTGCGGCAGGCGGGCCCCACCAGCTGATCCAGTGCGCCGCGCACCGACGGGCCGGCTGCCCGGTGCGCGGCGCACAGCTCCCGGCCGGTCAGCCCTTGTGACCAGTGGGGCGAGTGAGCTCCAGGGTGCGGACCGGGTCGAGCTCGCCGTAGTACCCGAGGTGCTGGTAGTGCACGTCGGTGACGGTGAGGGTGGCCTCGGCGTTGCCCTGCTGCACGGTCGTCCGGAAGCGGACGGAGCCGTCCTCCTTCGTCGTGCCGGTCAGCTTCTGCACCCGGTTGCCGTACCGCAGCTCGGCGACGACCTTCGCACCCCGCACCGGTACGCCCTGCGCGGTCCTCACCACGCCATCCGCGGTGACCTTCTACGGGGCGCCTTCGGCGACGGCGATGCGCTCCCACCTCCGTGGAGAGGTCGCCTGCGCCTCCCCGGCCCGGATGTCGTCATCCACCCGAAGGAGGGCACCATCGCCCCCGGCGCCGACGTGGATGTCGTCATCCACCACCCGCAGCCGAGGGCGGGCGTGGTGTGACCAGGCAGTCGCGATCGGCCGCATGACGGCGACGCGACTGCGGCTACGACATCGACCGCGTCGCCTCGCGCTGGTGGGGGATCGTGACCGGCGTCGCTCCCGGCTGCACGGTCACGGTGCGCGTCGGAGCGGGGACCGTGATGCCCTCGGCCCGGAATCGCTCGTGCAGGCGCTTGATGAACTCGTGCTTGATCCGGTATTGGTCGCTGAACTCGCCGACCCCCAGAATGACCGTGAAGTTGATCCTGGAGTCCCCGAACGTGTGGAACCGGACAGCCGGTTCGTGGTCGGGGACGGCGCCGGTGATGTCGGTCATCACGTTCTCGACGACTTCGGTCGTGACGCGCTCGACGTGTTCGAGGTCGCTGTCGTAGCCGACACCCACCTGGACCGTGATCGAAAGTTGCTGTTCCGGCCGGTTGAAGTTGGTCATGTTGGTGCCGGCGAGCCGGGCGTTCGGGATGATCACGAGGTTGTTCGACAACTGACGCACCACGGTGTTCCGCCAGTTGATGTCGACGACATAGCCCTCCTCGCCGCTGCTGAGCCGGATGTAGTCGCCGGGCTGCACCGTCTTCGAAGCGAGGATGTGCACGCCCGCGAACAGATTGGCCAGGGTGTCCTGCAGCGCCAGAGCGACCGCCAGACCGCCCACGCCCAGCGCGGTGAGCATAGGCGCGATGGAGACGCCCAGCGTCTGGAGCATGACCAGGAAGCCCATCGCCAGCACCACGACGCGCGTGATGTTGACGAAGATCGTGGCCGATCCGGCCACCCCCGACCTGGACTGCGCCACGGACCGCACCAGGCCGGTGATCACCCGGGCCGCCGTGAGCGTCGCGGCCAGGATGAGCAGAGCGGTCAGCGTCATATTGACGTGGTGCCCGACTCTGGCGGTCAGCGGAAGCGCCGTGGCTGCCGCCGCCGCGCCGGCGGCCAGCGCAGCCCAGGGGGCCAGGGTCCGCAAGGCGTCGACGATGACGTCGTCACCGCTCCATCGCGTCCTGCTGGCTCGTTCTCCCAGCCATCGCAGCGTCACGCGCAGCAGGAGGCCCGCTGCGATGCCGGCAGCCACCGCAATACCGGCGACGATCAAGTCGTGCAGAGTGAGGGCCCGGTTCACCGCTGCACCCCCGCGGTCCGGGGAACACGACTGATGGGGGGAACCGCCGCCGTTTCCGGGCGCCGGACGGGATGCTTCGTCACCGTTTTACCTGTTCGATTCTCGGGTGTGCGATTCGCGTCGGGAGACACGGATGTGCGGACGGGGATCCGACGTGATCGCCCATCCTGCCGTACGCGTTCGAAAGCGCCGCGGCTGACCCTGCATCGGCTCCACGCAGGGCGGACATACTGATGGCAGCTCAAAGTGCGAGAGCGCGGGGCCTTCCTGCGGTTTGTACCGATGTATACGACGAGACGCGGCGCCGGCTTTGGGCCGACGGTGTACGGCATGCCCGGAAACGGAAACGTCTTCAGCGGTTGGCCGCAGCGGTATTGCCACAGTGGGTAACCCACTTCTACGTTCTTCACCACGCACCACGTCTACGTGCGTAGACCCATTCCGCCAGAGTGAGGAGGGGTACATGAGCCGCACCGTCATCCACGGCGGCCTCGTCGTCACCGCGTCCGACGAACTCCACGCCGACGTACTCATCGAGGGCGGCCGCGTCGCCGCGCTCGCCGCGCACGGCACCGACGCGGCCACGGGCTGGACCGCCGACCGGACCATCGACGCCACCGGCAAGTACGTCATCCCGGGCGGTGTCGACGCGCACACGCACATGGAGATGCCGTTCGGCGGCACCTACGCCGCCGACACCTTCGAGACCGGGACCAGGGCTGCCGCCTGGGGCGGCACCACCACGATCGTCGACTTCGCCGTCCAGACCGTGGGGCGCGCGGTCCGCGAAGGACTCGACGCCTGGTATGCGAAGGCCGACGGCAACTGCGCCATCGACTATGCCTTCCACATGATCCTCTCCGATGTGAACGAGTCCTCGCTCAAGGAGATGGACCTCCTCGTCTCGGAGGGCGTCACGTCCTTCAAGCTGTTCATGGCGTACCCCGGTGTCTTCTACAGCGACGACGGCCAGATCCTGCGCGCCATGCAACGGGCCGCAGGGAACGGCGGGCTGATCATGATGCACGCCGAGAACGGCATTGCGATCGATGTCCTCGTCGAACAGGCACTGGCCGCGGGCCGCACCGACCCGCGCTACCACGGCGACGTCCGCAAGGTGGCACTGGAGGCCGAGGCCACTCACCGTGCCATCCAGCTCGCCCGGGTCGCCGGATCCCCGCTGTACGTCGTGCACGTCTCCGCCGACGAGGCCGTCGCCGAGCTGGCGGCCGCCCGCCACAAGGGACTTCCGGTCTTCGGTGAGACCTGCCCGCAGTACCTCTTCCTCTCCACCGACAACCTTGCCGAGCCGGACTTCGAGGGCGCGAAGTACGTCTGCTCCACCCCGCTGCGGCCCAAGGAGCACCAGGAGGCGCTCTGGCGCGGCCTGCGGAACAACGAGCTCCAGGTCGTCTCCACCGACCACTGCCCGTTCTGCTTCTCCGGCCAGAAGGAGATGGGGCGCGGCGACTTCTCGAAGATCCCGAACGGCATGCCCGGCGTGGAGAACCGGATGGACCTCCTCCACCAGGCGGTCGTGGACGGCCACATCTCCCGCCGCCGCTGGATCGAGATCGCCTGCGCCTCCCCGGCCCGGATGTTCGGCCTCTACCCGAAGAAGGGCACCATCGCCCCGGGCGCCGACGCCGATGTCGTCATCTACGACCCGCACGCCGAGCAGACCCTCTCCGCCGAGACGCACCACATGAACGTCGACTACTCGGCGTACGAGGGAAAGCGCATCACCGGACAGGTCGAGACCGTTCTTTCGCGCGGCGAAGTCGTCATCGACCGGCGGAAGTTCACCGGGCGCGCCGGCCACGGCATCTACACCCCGCGCGCCACCAGTCAGTACCTGGACTAGGGCGTGTTTCGAACGTCCCGCCTGCCAGGCGACGCCTGGCACGCACGCTCGCTGCGTTGTCGGGCTCGCCCCGATACGCCCAGTATCGGGGCGACCCTCCGCCTTGCGATCGCACGCACCAGACGCCGCCAGGCCCGCCCTACGGGCGGACGACGCTACTTTCGAAACACGCCCTAGAAGGGGTGGCCGGCCGGTTCGCGGCGGACCGTCGTCCAGCGCAGGTCGGTGAAGGCCTCGAGGTTGGCCTCGCCCCCGAAGCGCGCCCCGGTGCCTGACGCGGCGATGCCACCGAAGGGTGCGACCGCCTCGTCGTTCACCGTCTGGTCGTTGATGTGCGCGATGCCCGTCGGGATCCGGTCGGCGAGTTCCAGGCCGAGGGCGGTGTCGCGGGTGACGATGCCCAGCGAGAGTCCGTACGGGCTGTCGGCGGCCAGTGCCGCGGCCTCATCCAGGGTGTCGAAGGACCGCACAGGGGCGACCGGACCGAAGACCTCCTCCGCGTAGGCGGGTGTCCGGTCGTCGACGTGGGTGAGGACGGTGGGCCGGTAGAACAGGTCGCGGTGGGTGCCGCCCGCCGCGAGCTTCGCGCCCCGTGCGGTGCTCGACTCGACCAGCCGGTGGATCTTGCCGAGTTGGCCGCGGTCGATGACCGGGCCGAGGTGGACCTGCTCACGGTGCGGGTCGCCGACAACCAGCGCGTCCGCCTTCGCGGCGAGCCGCTCGACGTACTCGTCGTGCAGCGAGGCGTGGACGAGGTGGCGACCGGTGGTCATGCAGATCTGGCCCTGGTGGAAGAAGGAGCCCCAGGTCGCCTGCGCCACAGCGCCCTCAAGGTCGGCGTCCTCCAGGACGACGAGGGCGGAGTTGCCACCGAGTTCGAGGTGCACACGCTTGAGGAGCCGCCCGGCAGCCTCGCCGACGGCGCGGCCCGCCGTGGTGGAGCCGGTGAAGGAGATGACCGGGACGCGAGGTTCGGCGACGAGCGCCTGTCCGGCCTCGGCGCCGCCGGGCAGGACATGCAGGAGGTTCTCGCCGAGTCCGGCCTCGGCGAAGACTGCGGCGAGTGAGAGCCCGCCGCAGACCGCGGTGCGCGGGTCGGGCTTGAGAAGCACCGCGTTGCCGAGGGCCAGTGCGGGCGCGACGGACCGGATGGAAAGGATCAACGGCGCGTTGAACGGGGCGATGACGCCGACCACCCCGACCGGGACCCTGCGGGTGTAGGAGAGCCGCTGGTCCTCGCTGGGCAGGACCTGACCGGCCGGCCGGGAGGCGAGCGCGGCGGCTTCGTAGCACTCCTGGGCGGCGACGTGGAGCTCGAAGTCGGCCTTGCCGGGGATCGATCCGGACTCCCGTACGAGCCATTCGCGCAGCTCGTCCGCGTGGGCGGTGAACAGGTCACCGGCCCGGCGCAGGACGGCCGCGCGCACGAAGTGCGGGGTGCGGGCCCAGGCGGACTGGGCGGCGGCCGCGGCCTCGGCGGCTGCCGCGATGTCCTCGGGCGCGGCGAGGGTGACGTGTCCGAGGACTTCTCCGGTGGCGGGCTCGACGACATCCGACTCACCCCCCGCGAGTGTGCGGGACTGCCAGGCTTTGGGGTCGAGCAGGGACATGAAGACTCTCCAGTCGATCGGTTCGAGGGGTGGTCCCATGCGGTGGGGCGCGCGGGGTGTGCGGCCGCGGCCTCGCGGTACCGCGCGATCCGGCGCAGCCGTGCGAGCTGCGTTCGGCCATCGAACGTGATCTCGCCCGGTTGAACCTGCAACATCGTAGTCACGCCGCACCGATCGAAAAGGGAATTGATCGAACTGCTGCTCCCTTTTGCATGCGCGGAACGGTACGGATGTCACGCGCGAGCGGGTTTCCCAACTCCAGCCTTATGCAAGACAGTTGTCAGCACGGATGGTCAGCTGTCGTCGGCCCGCTCCGAGATCCTGACCGAGAGCCCGTAGTCCAGTTCGGCACCGTCGACAAGGAGGGCCTCCACAGTGCGGGTCGCCGGATCGATGTCCGCCACCATGCCCTCCCCGGCGTACCGAGGGTAGCCCGACGCCCCCGTCTCGCCGGTGGCTGTCACGATGGCGGAGCGAATAGGGGCGCCGGCGGGCCGGACACCGCCGGCACCGGCGGACTCGGGGGTTCCGGAGGCCTCCGAGGCGCCCTTGGCCTTCGGGGCCTCAGTGGGGCCTTCGGTGAACTCGGGGACCAGCAGGATCTCGTAACTCTGCGGATGGTTCATGGTCATGACGCTAAGCAAGCGACGCGCGACGCGCACGTTGCCGCGCTGAACCCCCTCAGCTGGACTCGCGGGGGATCGCCCGCGCCCTCAGCAGGTCATGGCGCTCCGGCTGGCCTCCCGGATGCCGCACCAGCCGGTCGACAATGTCCGCCAGCGGCTGCGACGTGGCCAGTTCCATCCGCACACTGCTCAGCCGGGGCCTCAGCAGCCTGCCGAGCAGCAGGTCATCGGCGCCCACCACGGCCGTCTCGCCCGGTATCTCGATGCCCGCGTCCTGGAGGGCCCGCATCAGGAGCATCGCGTAGGCGTCGTTGTACGCGAACACGGCGTCGAGTCCGAGCGTGCGCCACCGGGCGGCGAGCGCGCCGGCCGACTCCTCGTCGTACCGCAGGGGCAACGGTTCGATGAGGGCTCCGCCATCGGCCGCCACCCGCCGGGCTCCGGACAGCCTCGGTTCGGCGAACAGGTCGAGGCCCGGTTCCTCGGGCATGACGACGCCGATCCGGCGTCGTCCGCGTTCCAGCAGATGTCCGGTCGCGCAACTGCCGACCTCTCGCTGGTCCATGACCAGGGCGTGGGCGTCGTCCACCGGTTGCGGGCCGAGCGTGATCACCGCCTTGGCGCCGGAGCGCCGCAGTACGGCTATGCCCTGCGGTGTGAGCGCGACCCCGCCGGGTGCGATCACGGCGACGGGACGGAGTTCGGCCCAGGCCCGGGCGGCGTCGTCGGCGCCCAGTCCGAGGCTTCCGTGCTGGACCACGGTGTAGTCGAGGCGGCGCAGCCCGGATTCGAGTTCGTGGAGGAAGCGGTGGTGGAGCGGACCGATCGGGTGGTTCCCGGTGGGCATCAGCACCGTCCGGGTGTGTCCGGCGCGCAGGCTCCGGGCCGCCGCGTGCGGCACATAGCCGAGTTCGGAGGCCGCCTCCCTGACCCGGCGGCGAGTGGGCTCGCTGATCTGGACGGTCGGGTTGTTGTTGAGTACGTACGACACGGTGGCCCGTGAGACCCCGGCGAGCCGCGCCACGTCGGCGCTGGTCGGGACGGGGCCTTCGGTGGGCTGCTTGGGTAACTGGCTCATGGCGTCGGGCAGTCTTCCAGACCGCTTGGAGGTGGGTACGCTCCGGGGCATGGATGACTCGTCGATGGTGGGGCTGCTCGGCAGGGTGACGGGGACGGTGGGGCCGGGCTGGTCGGTGAGGTGATCGTATCGATCCGTGGGGGCGCCGAGCACTTCCTCGCCCATCCCGCCTCGCCGGGGGCCCGTATCGAGCCGGGGACGGTGGTGACGGTGATCGAGTATCTGCCGCCGCGCACGGTCTATGTGGCTCCTGCTTAAGACAGTTGAGGTGTGTGAAGGACCGGCGTTCCGGGTGCGGCAGTCAAGATTGCGGCAAGGTTGCGCACACCTCTTCTCCGCCGTCGCGCACAGGAGAAGACTCCCTCTGTTCAGCAGTACCGACGGGGTACTGCGACAAGGGCGCGCATGCCGATGGTCATCGGCGTCACGGCGGGTCTCGTACTCGCTGCCATCACTGTGTTGATCGGCCTGTTGAGGCTCGTACGCCTACCACAACTCGGGCCGGAGGCACGACGGTTCCTCTGCCACGCTTGTTGAGGTGCGCCACGATGGCGGGCCACGCGTCGGCGTCCCACAGGCGCGATTGCCAGGGGTGACCGATTCCCTCACTCTTTCCTTTTGGGCTGGCGCTGGCCGAGTCGACCCGGGCCAAGGGACTGGCCGAGGCCGAAGCGATCAAGGGGTGTGTCGCCGCCCTCGCCGAAAATCAGGAAGCCGTTGTCGCCCAGCAGTTGGCAGAGAAGTGGCCGGAGATCGTCGAGGCGGGCGCGGGTGCCTTCAGCAGTGTGGACCACATGGTGCTGCTGAACGGCGCCGACGGGATGTCGGAGATGTTCGCGAAGGCGCTGACGATGGGTGGCACGGGGCTGGGTCTGGCCCGGCAGCTGCTGTCCGCGATGAGCGAGAAGGGCGAGACGGCAGGATCCTCGGCGCCGGTCAACGGTGTCACGCCCGCCGTGCCGCCGTCGCCGCGCAAGGAGCGCATTCCGGTGACGGATGATCAAGAGGGGAGCACACCCTCCTGACCGCTCCCGGTAGGTGTGGCCGGTCCTCGTCCGTCAGCCACGGGCGAGGACCGGCCGCTGTTCCGGGCCCTCGACATGCCGCGCCCACAGTTCCGTTTCGGCCACCCCGCGCCGACGCAGCACCGGCAGACGGCGCCGCCGGCCCTGGCGCCGCGGGTGGCCGGCGTGGCAGAGGGCGCTCCGGCAGGCGCGCTCCTGTTCCGGTGGGGCAGCTGGACGAACGCGGCGACGAGGGCCGGCCCTGAACCTTCGGTTGACGTCGAGACCGGTGAGTATGAGGGCGCTGACGCCCCGGCAGGCGCGGCCTGGAGAACGGCGCCACGACCAGTCCGGCGGCCGCACACCGTGCCCTGCGCCCGGAACGCCGGGCACGGGCGTGCGAGCGTGCCGAGGGGTGCGCCACACACGTCCGCGGGCGCGTGTCCGACGACCACGGTCCGATACTGCTGCCCGTGCGGCGGGCCCGGTCCACGGAACGGGCCGGACAGCCCCTACGGTGTTCCGATGACCATCCCTCACCGTTCAGACAGCACGTACCTCTCGGACTCCACCCGCGCCGCCGACGGCCCGGCCGACTTCCCTGGGCGCTCAGGCCCCGCCGCGACCGCCGAGGCGAACCCGCACGACGTGGGCCCGGTCCGCACCTCGTACGCGCCCGACCGCGACGGCGATCCCGACCCCGGCGAAATCGTCTGGACCTGGGTGCCCTTCGAGGAGGACGACGGGCGCGGCAAGGACCGCCCGGTACTGGTGGTGGCCCGGGAGGCGGCGGGAACGCTGCTCGCCGTGCAGCTCTCCAGCAAGCAGCACGACCGGGACCGCGAGTGGGTGGCCCTCGGCGCCGGGCCGTGGGACAGCTCCGGCCGACCGTCCTGGGTCGATCTGGACCGGGTGCTGCGGGTGCATGAGGATGGGATGCGGCGCGAGGCGTGTGCGCTGGACCGGGACCGGTTCGATCTGGTCGCCGGCCGCCTGCGGGAGCGTTACGGCTGGAACTGACTAACGGAGCCGGGAGGCGGCCCTTGCGGCTGACGTTGACCCCACTGGCTCAACGTCACCGTGTCGGTCGGTGTCCACCCCTCTGGCTCAACGGCAGGGTCAGGGAGTGTCCGGGCCGGACGGCCGCAGCCCTTTTTCGAACGCGCGAGCGAATGCGGTACGCGTGGCCGATTCGGGATCGCGGTCGAGGACACCGAAGACGATCTGCTCGAAGTGCCCGGCGAACCGGCCCCCGTCGGTGAGCAGCGCGCGGAAGGCACCTGCCACCTCCGCCGGATCGTTGCGGAACACGCCGCAGCCCCAGGCACCGAGCACCAGCCTGCGGTATCCGCGCACCGCAGCGACCTCCAGCACCCGTTCGGCGCGGGACGCGAGCGCGGCGGGGATGCGAGGGGCGTCCTCGGGGGTCCGGCTGCGGATCACTCCGGCGTTGGGTGCGGGCGAGGTGAGGAAGCCCACGGTGTACGGGATCTCCAGCAGCCGCCCCCGGTCGTCGCGGAACACCGGTACGCCGGGTGAGTGGATGACCCGGTCGGTGTAGAAGGCGCTGCGTTCGGAGCGGTGGTGGCCGTAGTGGCCGGGGGCGCGCAGCAGGGTGGCATAGAGCGCCGAGCTGCGGCAGAGCGCTTCCTCCTGGGCCTGCGCGCCGTTGAGATAGCCGCCGCCGGGGTTGCGGGCGGAGCCGAAGTTCAGCACGGCGACCTTGTCGGGCCCTTCGCCCGTCATCCGGCGCGCCGCCTGCAGGCTGCTCTCGCCGGTGACCTCGACAACCGTGGTGCGGTCGGAGTCCAGAACGGCGACGGGCACCGGCTCGGGCCCGTACAGCCGGATCCCGGAGAGCGCGGCGGCCAGAGCACGCTCGATACTCACCTCACGCCCCGCGGGTGTGCGGTAGAACCCCTGCTCGACGATGGTCTCGGTCTCTCTTGCGATGGCGCGAAGCCGTGCGCTCATCAATACTCCCCCGTGTGGTGCATACGGGGCATGGTCGGTGCTTCCGAGGCCCGGATGCAACCGAATTCCTGTCGCGCAAGGGCCCTCTTGTGCGATCTCCCGGCACGGGTTTGGGTGGTACGGACGCACCGAAGAAGGAGGCCCCGGAATGTCACCGGACGCACCTGTCGGCCACGGTCCGGCCGAGTACGACCTCCCCCTCGGCGAGGGGGAGGCGGAGGATTTGCTGCGATGTATCTGCTTCAAGACGGGCCCGCCCCGCGCGGTCGGTGTCGAGCTCGAATGGCTCATCCACGACCGTGACCATCCCCGGACCCCGGTCCCGCACGACCGTCTCCACGCGGCTGTCGCCGCTGTACGCGCGCTGCCGCTGAGTGCGGCACTCACCTTCGAACCCGGCGGCCAGCTGGAGCTCAGCTCGCGCCCCGCCGACTCCCTGACGGCCTGCGTCGATGCCATGACCACCGATCTGGCCGCCGTACGTGCCGCGCTCGACGCGGAGGGCCTCGCGCCGGTCGGTGTCGGCGTCGACCCCTGGCATCCGCCGCACCGTCTGCTGCACGAGCCCCGCTACGACGCCATGGAGGTCTCGCTCGACCGGTCGGGTACGGCCGGCCGCGCCATGATGTGCACCACCGCGTCCGTCCAGGTCTGTCTGGACGCCGGCGAGGAGGAGCCGGGGCCACTCGGCTACGGGCGGCGCTGGCAGCTGTCGCATCTGCTGGGTGCGGTGCTGGTGGCGGCGTTCGCCAACTCGCCGTACCGGCACGGCCGGCCGACGGGGCTGCGGTCCACCCGCCAGTCGATCTGGGCGGATCTCGATCCGGTACGGAGTCTGGCGCCGCCGGGCCATCTGGCCCCGCGCGACGCCTGGGCCACGCATGTGCTCGACACCCCGGTGATGTGCATACGGGGCGGCGAGGGGCCATGGGCCGTCCCGGAGGATCTGACCTTCCGCGACTGGATCCGTACGGGCGCGCCACGGCCGCCGGTGCGCTCCGATCTCGACTACCACATCAGCACGCTCTTTCCGCCGGTGCGCCCGCGCGGACATCTCGAACTGCGCATGATCGACGCGCAGCCGGGTGACGACGGATGGCTCGTGCCGCTCGCCGTCACCACCGCTCTGTTCGACGATCCGGGGGCCGCCGAGACCGTGTACCGCACCGTCAAGCCGCTGGCCGAGACGGCGGGCCCGCAGTCGGCACCCCGCAACCCGCTCTGGACCGGCGCCGCCCGTGACGGCCTCGCCGACCCCGAACTGCGGGCGGTGGCCGCCGTCTGCTTCCAGCTGGCCCGCGAAGCGCTGCCCCGGATGGGCGCGAGCGAGGCCGTGCAGGAGGCGGTGGCGAATTTCCACGACCGTTATGTCGCCCGGGGACGATGTCCGGCCGATGATCTGTCCGGACTGCTGTCGAGGCCGGCGGTGCATGCGATGCCCGCGGTGGCGCTCCGTCCGGAACCGGGAAGGAAGGCAGGCTCATGACCCACTCCCCCACCCCCTCGGCCACCGGCCTGGACACCGAGGTGCTCCGCCGGCGCGCTCTTGCGGCGCTCCTCGCCGCGCGGGAACGCACCACGCTCCTCACCGACAGCGTGGACGACCATGAACTGACCGCCCAGCATTCACCGTTGATGTCGCCCTTGGTGTGGGATCTCGCGCACATCGGCAATCAGGAGGAGCTGTGGCTGCTACGGGGCGTCGCCGGGCGGGAGCCGATGCGGCCCGAGATCGACGGGCTGTACGACGCCTTCGAACATCCGCGGGCCAGCCGTCCGTCCCTGCCGCTGCTGCCGCCCGCCGAGGCCCGCTCCTACGCGGCGGAGGTACGGGGCCGGGCCCTGGACATCCTCGACAGCACCGCCCTGACCGGCGGCCGCCCGCTCGTGGACGCGGGCTTCGCCTTCGGGATGATCGCCCAGCACGAACAGCAGCACGACGAGACGATGCTGATCACTCATCAGCTGAGGTCGGGTCCGGCCGTACTCACCGCACCGGAACCGCCGCGGCCCACCGACGCGGCCGCCTTGCCCGCCGAGGTCCTGGTGGCCGGCGGCCCGTTCACCATGGGAACGTCCACCGAACCCTGGGCCCTCGACAATGAACGGCCCGCCCATGTGCGCGACGTCCCCGCTTTCCTCATCGACACGACACCCGTCACCTGCGGCGCGTACGAGCGTTTCATCGAGGACGGCGGCTACACCGAACGGCGCTGGTGGGCGCCGGAGGGGTGGGCCATGGTCCGCGAGCACGGGCTGACCGCCCCACTCTTCTGGCACCGGGACGCCGGGCAGTGGCTGCGCCGCCGGTTCGGGGTGACCGAGCCGGTGCCCGCCGACGAGCCGGTGCTCCATGTGAGCTGGTACGAGGCGGACGCGTACGCCCGCTGGGCGGGGCGCAGACTGCCCACCGAAGTCGAGTGGGAGAAGGCGGCGCGCCACGACCCGGGCTCGGGCCGCTCGCGCCGCTACCCGTGGGGCGACGAGGACCCGACCCCGGACCGGGCCAATCTGGGCCAGCGCCATCTGCGTCCGGCGCAGGCGGGCGCGTACGCGGCGGGTGAATCGCCTCTCGGCGTACGTCAGTTGATCGGCGATGTGTGGGAGTGGACGTCGAGCGACTTCCTCTCCTATCCGGGCTTCGCGGCGTTCCCGTACCGGGAGTACTCGGAGGTGTTCTTCGGGCCCGACCACAAGGTCCTGCGCGGTGGTTCGTTCGCCGTGGACGCGGTGGCCTGCCGGGGCACGTTCCGCAACTGGGATCTGCCGGTGCGGCGCCAGATCTTCTCCGGATTCCGGACCGCGAGGGGTCTCTGATGTGCCGTCATATTGCTTATGTCGGGCCACCGGTTGCGCTCGGAGCGGTGCTGGCGCAGCCGTCCCGCGCGTTGGTCCGGCAGTCCTGGCAGCCCCGGCAGCAGAAGTACGGGACCGTCAACGCGGACGGTTTCGGGGTGGGCTGGTACGCGGACGGCGACCCGGTGCCCGGTCGCTACCGGCGCCAGGGGCCCATCTGGGCCGACTTGTCCTTCGCCGATCTGGCCAGGGTGGTGCGGAGCACGGCACTGCTGGCCGCCGTACGCGACGCCACCGAGCCGGGGGCGGACGGCGAGGCGGCGGCCGCGCCGTTCGCCTCGGGCCGGCTGCTGTTCAGCCACAACGGTGCGGTGAAGGGATGGCCCGGATCGCTGGCGCCGCTCGCCGCCGCGCTGCCCCCGGCCGATCTCCTCACCCTCACCGCCCGCTGCGACTCCGCCCTGGTCTGGGCACTCGTGCAGCACCGGATCGCCCAGGGGGACGACATACCGCAGGCCGTCGCGGACATCGTGGGCGAGATCGCGGAGGCGGCGCCCGGTTCGCGGCTGAACCTGCTGCTCACCGACGGCACCACCATCGTGGCGACGGCCTGGGGAGACACCCTCTGGTACCTCACCGAGCCGGGCCGCAGCGCGGTCGTGGCCTCGGAGCCGTACGACGACGATCCGCACTGGCGCACGGTCCCCGACCGCACCCTGCTTGTCGCGACCTGCACCGACGTCCTGCTCACCCCGCTCAAGGAGCCAACCGAGTGAGTCCCATTCAGCTGACCCGCACCCTGCCGGCGGACGCGACGGACGCGGCGCTGCGCGCCGATGTGCTGCACGGCTTGACCCGGCACCCGAAGACCCTGCCGCCCAAGTGGTTCTACGACGCACACGGCAGTGAGCTGTTCGAGGAGATCACCCGGCTGCCCGAGTACTACCCGACCCGCGCCGAGCGGGAGATCCTGGTCGCCCGCGCGTCCGGGATCGCCACGGCATCCGGGGCACAAACCCTGGTCGAACTGGGTTCCGGCTCGTCGGACAAGACCCGGCATCTGCTGGATGCGCTGCCCGCGTTGCACAGCTATGTGCCGGTCGACGTGAGCGAGAGCGCGCTGCGCGGCGCGGCCGGGACCCTGCTCGCGGAGCGGCCGGACCTGTCGATCCACGCGCTGATCGCCGACTTCACCGATGAGCTCACCCTGCCGGACACGCCGGGCCCGCGGCTCGTCGCGTTCCTGGGCGGCACGATCGGCAATCTGCTGCCGGACGAGCGGGCGGTGTTCCTGAAGTCGGTACGGTCGCTACTCTCGCCCGGCGACTCGCTGCTGCTCGGCACCGATCTGGTGAAGGACGAGGAGACGCTCGTCGCGGCGTACGACGACGCGGCCGGGGTCACCGCGGCGTTCAACAAGAACGTACTGACGGTCGTCGACCGGGAGTTGGGGGCTGACTTCGACCCGGCGGACTTCGACCATGTGGCGCTGTGGGACCCGAAGCGGGAGTGGATCGAGATGCGTCTGCGGGCCCGCAGAACGCTCACGGTGAAGATCCCGGAATTGGATCTGGTGGTGCCGTTCACGGCGGGTGAGGAGCTGCGTACGGAGATCTCGGCGAAGTTCCGCAAGGAGGGGATCCGGAGCGAACTCGCCTCGGCCGGCCTCACGTTGACTCAGTGGTGGACGGACTCAGCGGACCGGTTCGCGGTGTCGCTGGCCACGGCGGTCTGAGCGGTACGGGCAAGAGCACGGCGGCCGGGACGGGTGCCCGCGGGGATCGGCGGCAGGACGCGGATCTCGGCGGTCAGCCCGGCCGCCGTGACCACCCGCCACAGCGAGGCGGTGAGTGGATCGTCACCGACGAACGCGGCGGCACCGGCCACCCGCCCGTCCGTCCGCGCGGTGCGGTAGGTGATGCGTACCGGACGGACCGCGGCGTCCGCGTCGATCGCCGCCTGGAACACAGCGGGCCGGAACCGGCCACCGGATCCACGGCCGCACCAGGTGCTGCCTTCGGGGAAGACCACCACCCGTGACCCGCCGCGCAGTGCCCCCGCGATGGTGCGCACGGTCGTGGGCAGTGCCCGCAGCCGGTCGCGCTCGACGAACAGCGTGCCGCCGAGCGCGGCGAGCGGGCCGAGTACCGGCCAGCGCCGGATCTCGCTCTTGGCGAGCATCCGGCCTGGGAACACGGCGGCGACGAGCGGGATGTCCAGCCATGAGATGTGGTTGGCGACGACCAGCGCACCGGGAGCACCGGCGCGATCCGCCCCGGCCGTCGGCGCAGGGTCGCCGGTCACCTGAACCCGTACTCCGAACGCCCGCACGACGGCGTACGCCCACCACCGGATCAGCCGGTCGCGCTGCCGCGCGCCGAGGAGCAGCACGGGAGCGGCGCACACCGCGCCGGCGAGGACGAGGGTGCACCCGGCGAGCAGCAGGGCCGTGGCCGGGAGGGCGCCGCGCACCGGGCCGTCGTGACCGGCGCAGGCGTGCGGCGTACAGGGCGCGGTGGGCAGCCAGGCGCTCATGTCAGCGGGGCGAGCGACAGGAAGTGGCGCAGGTAGCGCGGGTCGGTGCGGCGCAGCGAGAGCAGGACGTAGAGGTCGGCGACGTTGAAGTCGGGGTCGTGTGCGGGCGCCCCGCAGACCCAGGCACCGAGCCGGAGGTAGCCACGGAGCAGCGGCGGGAGGGCGGCGAGTCCGGTGCGCGCGCGGGTCCCGGCGGCTCCGCCGGGAGGGGTGGTGGCATGGGGCTGCCAGAGGCGGTGCGGGGTGACCCAGTACTCCTCGGGGGCCAGGTACTTCGCCCGTACGGTGTCCCAGGAGTTTGCGGCCAGAACGCCGCCGTCGGCCAGGGGTATCGAGCAGCAGCCGGCCAGCCAGTTGCGCCCGCTGCGCTCCATGTAGCGGGCGAGCCCCGCCCAGATGAGGGCGATGACGGCGCCGTCCCGGTGGGCCGGGTGGACGCAGGAGCGGCCCACCTCGATCATGTCGTCGCGGATCGGTCCGAGCCGGCCGAGATCGAATTCGCTCTCCGCGTAGAGACGTCCGGCGACGCGGGCCCGGTCGGGCGGCAGGAGACGGTAGGTGGCGATGACGTCGCCGGTCGCGAGTTCCCGTACCAGCAGGTGATCGCAGTACGCGTCGAAGGCGTCGCTGTCCAGACCGGGTTCCGGCCCGTCCAGCCGGGCGCCGAGTTCACCGGCGAAGACCTGGTGGCGCAGCCGCTGGGCGGCCCGCACCTCGTCCTGGGTGACGGCGAGGGAGACGCGGTAGAGCGGCGGCGCGGGAGCTGCGGACCGTGCCGGGGCGGGCTGCTCCGGCGCGACGGAGGTGGATGTGAGAGGGCCGGCGACGAGCGGAGAGGTGGGCAGCGCGTTCATGGCGGTCTCCGGGGACGGATCGGCAAGGGCGACTGCCGGGCTGCCGCACTGCTGCGACGACCCGGCCCCTTACTTCTTCCGTGACCGGCTGGATTCGACATGACCGCCGTGGAGAGCCTGGATGTGCGACGGCTGAATCCCGAGGTGTCGGGTGGCGGATCGGGCGGACCCGATGGGCCGCCCGGCGGCCCGGACCGGTCAGCTGCCCGCGAGCCGGGCGGTGATCCGTTCCGAAGCGGACTTCGCCTCGGCCAGCGGGTCACCCCCGCGCAGAACGGCCGACATGTACGGCTTGATCGGGTTCTCGGCCTCGACCGCCGCCCACTGCGGCGAGTTGGGGGTCGCGCGACCTCGCCGGGCTCCCTCGGCCATCGCGGCGGTGCCCTCCTGGCCCTCGATGGCATGTGCGAGGCTCGCCTTGTTCGGCACATAGCTCATGGTTCTGGCGAGGTCCGCCTGCCACGTCGCGCCGGCCAGCGCCTTGATCACCTCGAGACCGGCGCCACCGTTGTCCGCCTTCTCCGGAACGATCAGATCGGAGCCGCCGATAAAAACGGACCCGGGATTCTTCGCGGTCTTGCCCGGTATCGGGAAGTAGCCGAGCTTTCCCTTGAGTTCGGGATTCTTCTGCTCGATGAGCTTGGCGCTGCCCGGTACGGAAATGATCTGCGCGACATCGCCGTTGGCGAACACATCGGTCTGCGGAGGATGCTCTTCGTCGGCGTTCTTCGGGCCGTCGCCGAACGACTGGATCTCCTTGTAGAAGTCCATGCCTCTGATCGCGGCCGGCGTGTCGAGAGCCCCCTCCCAGTCGCCGCCCTTGTCATCGGCCAGCTCGCCGCCCTCGTCCCAGATGAATCCCGCGAGTACGTACCAGTTCTGGCCCGCGAGATACATGCCCTGATTGCCGTTCCGGTTGAGCAGCCGGCTGTCCTCGATCCACTCGTTCCGGGTCTTCGGCGGGCTCTTGATACCTGCCTGCTCGAAGAGGTCCTTGTTGTAGATCACCACACGGTTGGCCGCGTACCAGGGAATGCCGAACTGGACGCCGTCGATGCTGCCGGGATCGGCGAGGCCGGGCAGCCATTCCTCGCTGCCGAGATCGCGCATCGACTCGAGAGTCAGATTGCGCAGCCCGCCGCTCTCCGCGTACTGGGCGACCTGGGTGTTTCCGACCTCGATGACATCCGGGGTGTCGTCGCCCTTCAGGGCCGCGGACACCTTGGGGCCGATTCCGCTCCAGCCCTGAATCTTGAACTCCAGGTGGATGGAGGGGTGTTCCTCTTCGTACGACTTCTTGAAACGGTCCAGGAAATCGGCGGAAACACTGTCCTTCATCAGCCAGATCGTCACCGTCCTGTCGCCGGGGCCGCCCGAGCCCGAGAGGTAGCCGCAGCCGCCCAGCGCGACGGTGGAAACGAGCGTGACGGCTCCTATGAGTACGCGGTTCTTCACTGGGTCACCTTCTGCGAAAGGGCACGACGAAATCAGGACCCGGTGTGGGGGAATGCGGGCGGTGCTCGCACGGGCGTGGCTGGATTTTGGTATGGACCAATCATTTGGTCAAGGGCCGTTCGTGCCGCGTTCTCCACGTCGACCTCTCGCGTACCCGCGCCGAGTGGGGCACCGTGGTATGGACGAAAGGGGACGCATGATGTCCAACAACACGTATCGGGTCACCGAAATCGTAGGAACCTCCCATGAGGGCGTCGACGACGCCATCCGCCGGGGCATCGCAAGGGCGGCGGAAACGTTGCACAATCTCGACTGGTTCGAGGTCACCCAGGTGCGTGGGCAGATCGAGGGCGGCCGGATCGAGCACTACCAGGTCGGCCTGAAAGTCGGCTTCCGGCTCGACGAGACCACCTGACGCGGTACGCCGCGGTCAGGTACGCCCCGCACGCTCCTGAGCGTCCTTCAACGCGGGTGAGGCCACTGCCCAGCGAGCTCGCACCACGGTGAAACCGGCCGGCTCGGCCGCGTCGCAGACCAGCTCGTCGTCATCGACCAGCATCCGCACCTGACGCTCCCGGCCCAGCCGCTTCAGGATCTCCAGCTTGGTGTGGCGGGCCGGGCGACGGTCGTCAAGGAAGCCGCTCTCAGCCGGTGAGCCCCGGGCGACGGCCGTACCAGCGCGCCCGCCGGGTGGTCCCCGGCCCCATCAAGCGGGCACGGCGCAACGCCCGCCGGCGAGCGGAGGCGGCGTTCCCCTCCCTGACCTGGGGGTGTATGGAGGGGAACAACGGCGTCAGCGTTGCAGACCCAGGCACCGCCGGCGCCTAGAATCCGACTGCTTGTCCTCAACTGTCGGCCCTGCCCCCATCCGTACGGAGTCCCGCGCGCATGCCCACCCCCCACGATCCGTACGTCCGAGTGCGCGGCGCCCGTGAGCACAATCTGCAGGACGTCCACGTCGACATCCCGCGCGACACCCTCACCGTCTTCACGGGCGTCTCGGGCTCCGGGAAGTCCTCCCTCGCCTTCGGAACGATCTACGCCGAGGCCCAGCGCCGGTACTTCGAGTCCGTCGCCCCGTACGCACGGCGGCTCATCCACCAGGTCGGCGCGCCGAAGGTCGGCGAGATCACCGGTCTGCCGCCCGCCGTCTCGCTGGAGCAGCGGCGTTCGGCGCCCGGTGCCCGCTCCTCGGTCGGTACGGTCACCACGCTGTCCAACTCGCTGCGGATGCTGTTCTCGCGCGCCGGGGAGTATCCGGCGGGGGCCGAGCGGCTGGACTCCGACGCGTTCTCGCCGAACACCGCCGCCGGGGCCTGCCCCGAGTGCCACGGTCTGGGGCGTATCCACCGCACCACCGAGGAACTTCTCGTCCCGGACGCGTCGCTGTCGATCCGGGACGGCGCGATCGCCGCCTGGCCGGGCGCCTGGCAGGGCAAGAACCTGCGCGACGTGCTGGACACACTGGGGTACGACATCGACCGGCCGTGGCGAGAGCTGGACGCGCAGGACCGGGAGTGGATCCTCTTCACCGACGAGCATCCGGTGGTGACGGTCCACCCGGTGCGGGAAGCGGGCCGGATCCAACGCCCGTACCAGGGCACGTACATGAGTGCGCGGCGCTATGTGATGCACACCTTCGCGGACTCCAAGAGCCGCACCCTGCGGGCCAAGGCCGAGCGCTTCCTGACCAGCGCCCCCTGTCCGGTCTGTGGCGGCACTCGGCTACGTCCGGAGGCGACGGCCGTCACCTTTGCCGGCCGTACGATCGCCGAGCTGGCCTCGCTGCCCCTCGCACGCCTCGCCGACGTGCTGTCGGCTGCGGGCGGCAATGACACCGCGCGGCTGCTGACGACGGATCTGCTGGCCCGGATCGGGACGGTGACCGAGCTGGGGCTCGGCTATCTCAGTCTCGACCGCACGGCTCCGACGCTTTCCTCCGGCGAGCTGCAGCGGCTGCGGCTCGCCACCCAGCTGCGCTCGGGGCTTTTCGGGGTCGTCTATGTGCTGGACGAGCCGTCGGCCGGTCTGCACCCGGCGGACACCGCGTCGTTGCTGGCGGTCCTCGGCCGGCTGAAGGAGGCCGGGAACTCGGTCTTCGTCGTGGAGCACCAGATGGATGTGGTGCGACAGGCGGACTGGCTGGTCGACGTGGGGCCGCTGGCCGGTGAGCACGGGGGGCGGGTGCTGCACAGCGGTCCCCCGGCCGGACTCGCGGACGTCGTGGAGTCGGCGACGCGGCGGTTCCTTTTCGACGGGGGTCCGGTTTCTGCCCGGGAGCCGCGTACGCCCTCCGGGTGGCTGAACCTGATCGGTGTCGACCGGCACAATGTGCGCGGGGTGGACGCCGCGTTCCCGCTCGGGGTGTTCACCGCGGTCACCGGGGTCTCCGGCTCCGGGAAGTCGACTCTGGTCGGTCAGGTACTCGCCGGGGCCCTCGCCGACCGACAGTCGTCCGCCACCACCGAGCTTCCCGTCGAGCGGCCCACGGCCGGCTGCGCGTCGGCGCAGGGGCTGGAGGCGGTGGACCGTCTCGTCCTGGTCGACCAGAAGCCGATCGGCCGTACCCCGCGCTCCAATCTGGCCACGTACACCGGGCTCTTCGATGTCGTGCGGAAATTGTTCACCGAGACCGGTACGGCGCGCGAACGCGGCTACAGGGCGGGGCGGTTCTCGTTCAATGTGGCGGGCGGGCGGTGCGAGACCTGTCAGGGCGAGGGGTTCGTCTCCGTCGAGCTGCTCTTCCTGCCGAGCACGTACGCACCCTGCCCGGACTGCCATGGTGCGCGGTACAACCCGCAGACGCTGGAGGTCACCCTGCGCGGGCTGAACATCGCGCAGGTGCTGGATCTGACGGTGGAGTCGGCGGCCGGCTTCTTCGCCGGGACACCCGCCGCCGAGCGCAGTCTGGGGACACTGCTCGATGTGGGGCTCGGCTACCTGCGGCTGGGCCAGCCGGCGACGGAGCTGTCCGGCGGTGAGGCCCAGCGGATCAAGCTCGCCACCGAGCTGCAGCGCACCCGTCGCGGCCACACCCTGTATCTGCTCGACGAACCGACGACAGGACTGCATCCGGCCGATGTCGAGGTGCTGATGCGGCAGTTGCACGGGCTGGTCGATGCGGGCAGCACGGTGGTGGTCGTGGAGCACGACATGGCCGTGGTCGCGGGTGCCGACTGGGTGATCGACCTCGGCCCCGGAGGCGGCGACCGGGGTGGCCGGATCGTCGCGGTGGGGACGCCCGCTGAGGTGGCGGGGGCGGCGGACAGCCGGACCGCGGCGTACCTGGCGGCCGCTCTCAGGTCGACCTGACGGTCAATCACGTGGGGAGGCCGTCAGCGTCGGACCTTCCGGGTCGCCCGCAGCCACTCCTTGTTCATCGCCGAGATCGACGGCAGCGGAATGCCCTTCGGACAGGCCGTGGCGCACTCTCCGGTGAGCGTGCAGCCGCCGAACCCTTCGCTGTCCATCTGCTCGACCATGTCGAGCACCCGCGTCTCGCGCTCGGGGGCGCCCTGCGGCAGGACGTTGAGGTGGTTGATCTTCGCCGAGGTGAAGAGCATCGCCGAGCCGTTGGGGCAGGCCGCTACGCAGGCGCCGCAGCCGATGCACTCGGCGTGCTCGAACGCGAAGTCGGCGTCGGGCTTGGGCACGGGGGTGGCGTGGGCGTCGGGTGCGGTGCCGGTCGGGGCGGAGATGTAGCCGCCCGCCTGGATGATCCGGTCGAAGGCGGACCGGTCCACGACCAGGTCCTTGACGACCGGGAACGCCGAGGCGCGCCACGGTTCGATGTCGATCGTGTCGCCGTCCTCGAAGGACCGCATGTGGAGCTGGCAGGTGGTGGTGCGCTCCGGGCCGTGCGCGTCGCCGTTGATGACGAGGCTGCACGCGCCGCAGATGCCTTCGCGGCAGTCGTGGTCGAAGGCGACGGGATCGTCGCCGGCGAGGATGAGCTCCTCGTTGAGGGTGTCGAGCATCTCCAGGAACGACATGTCCTGCGAGATGCCGTCCACCTGGTAGGTGGACATGGCGCCGGGGGCGTCGGCGTTCTTCTGGCGCCAGACGCGCAGGGTGAGCTTCATGCGTAGCTCCGCTGAGTGGGGTGGACGTATTCGAAGACGAGGTCTTCCTTGTGCAGGACGGGGGCGTCGCCGGTGGCCGTGAACTCCCAGGCGGCGGCGTGCGAGAACTCTTCGTCCCGGCGGGCGGCTTCGCCGTCCGGGGTCTGCGACTCCTCGCGGAAGTGGCCTCCGCAGGACTCGGCGCGGTGCAGGGCGTCGAGACACATGAGCTCGGCGAGCTCCAGGTAGTCGACGATCCGGTTGGCCTTCTCCAGCGACTGGTTGAACTCCTCGCCGGATCCGGGAACCTTGATGCGGCGCCAGAACTCCTCGCGGATCTGCGGGATCCGGCCGAGTGCCTTGCGCAGCCCCTCCTCGGTGCGGGCCATCCCGCAGTACTCCCACATGAGTTCACCGATTTCGCGGTGGAAGGAGTCGGGGGTGCGGTCGCCGTCGACGGCGAGCAGCAGGTTCAGCCGGTCCTCGGTCTCCGCGACGGCTTCTTCCACAGCGGGGTGCGAGGCGTCGACCTCGCCGTGGTGCGGGTTGCGAGCCAGGTAGTCGTTGATGGTCGACGGGAGAACGAAATAACCGTCGGCGAGACCCTGCATCAGTGCCGAGGCGCCGAGCCGGTTGGCCCCGTGGTCGGAGAAGTTGGCCTCGCCGATCGCGAACAGACCGGGGATCGTGGTCTGGAGGTCGTAGTCGACCCAGAGTCCGCCCATCGTGTAGTGGACGGCGGGGTAGATGCGCATCGGGGTCTCGTACGGGTTCTCCGCGGTGATCCGCGCGTACATGTCGAAGAGGTTGCCGTACTTCTCCTCGACCTTCGCCCGGCCCATGCGCTGGAGGGCCTCAGCGAAGTCGAGGTAGACACCTTGTCCGCCGGGGCCGACGCCACGGCCCTCGTCGCAGACGTTCTTCGCGGCGCGCGAGGCGATGTCGCGCGGCACGAGGTTGCCGAAGGCCGGGTAGATGCGCTCCAGGTAGTAGTCGCGCTCGTCCTCGGGGATCTCGTTGGCGGGGCGGGTGTCGCCCTTCGCCCTGGGCACCCAGATCCGGCCGTCGTTGCGCAGCGACTCGCTCATCAGCGTCAGCTTGGACTGGTGGTCGCCGGTGCGCGGGATACAGGTGGGGTGGATCTGGGTGAAGCACGGGTTGGCGAAGTACGCTCCGCGCCGGTGGGCGCGCCAGATGGCGGTGGCGTTGGAGTTCATGGCATTCGTCGACAGGTAGAAGACGTTGCCGTAGCCGCCGCTGGCCAGGACGACCGCGTCGGCGAAGTACGTGTCGATCTTCCCGGTGACGAGGTCACGCGCGACGATACCGCGGGCCTTGCCGTCGACGATGATCAGGTCGAGCATCTCGGTACGGGCGTGCAGTTCGACGTTGCCCGCGGCGATCTGCCGGGACAGTGCCTGGTAGGCGCCGAGGAGCAGCTGCTGGCCGGTCTGGCCGCGGGCGTAGAACGTGCGGGAGACCTGGACTCCGCCGAAGGAGCGGTTGTCGAGGAGGCCGCCGTACTCGCGGGCGAACGGGACGCCCTGCGCGACGCACTGGTCGATGATTTCGACGGAGATCTGGGCGAGCCGGTGGACATTGGACTCGCGGGCGCGGAAGTCGCCGCCCTTGACGGTGTCGTAGAAGAGCCGGTGGATCGAGTCGCCGTCGTTGCGGTAGTTCTTCGCGGCGTTGATGCCGCCCTGGGCGGCGACGGAGTGGGCGCGGCGGGGAGAGTCCTGAAAGCAGAACTGGACGACGTGGTAGCCCTGTTCGGCCAGCGTGGCCCCGGCCGATCCGCCGGCCAGACCGGTGCCGACGACGATGACGGTGTGCTTGCGACGGTTGGCCGGGTTGACGAGCTTGGCCTCGAAGCGGCGGGTGTCCCAGCGTTCGGCGATGGGGCCCTCGGGCGCCTTGGTGTCGAGGACGGGTGCGCCGGTCTCGTAGTGCGAGTAATCGGTCATGTCAGCTCACGACTCCGGTCATGACGGCGACGGGTACGGAGATGAAGCCCACCGTCAGCACCAGTGCGAGGGCGTTGGCGATGGTCTTGAGAACACGGTCGCGGCTCGCCCTGCCCGCGCCGAGGGTCTGAGCGGCGCTCCAGAACCCGTGCTGGACGTGGAGTCCGAGAGCGAGCATGGCAACGATGTAGATGACGTTGCCGTACCAGGTGGAGAAGGTGTCGACGACGTTCTGATACGGGTGCCCGGACTGGAAGCCGCCGGCGTGGACGGTGCCGGTGGTCAGGTCGAGGATGTGCCAGACGATGAACAGGGCGAGGATGATCCCGCCCCACCGCATGGTGCGGGTGGCGTAGCTCGCGCGGGGTTTCTTGTGGACGTACTTGCTGGGGCGCGCCCTGATGTCCCGGCGGCTCAGCTGGTACGCGGAGGTGGCGTGCGCCACGACGGCGACGACGAGCACCACACGGACGATCCACAGGGCCCACTCGTAGTGCAGGAAGGGCTCGCCCATGACCCGCAGCCAGTGGGCGTAGTGGTTGAACTCCCCCGGCCCGAAGAAGATCTTCAGGTTGCCGATCATGTGGACGACCAGGTAGCCGAGCATGATCAGGCCGCTCACGGCCATGACCGTCTTCTTGCCGACGGACGAGTCCCAGAGCGTACGCGTCATGGACGGTCGTCGGTCCGTCCGGGTTGCCAGTGCCATGGGCACGACGCTACGACCACAGGGCCCATCGGTCCAAGACATGGTGTGGCTCATATCCATAGCCTCTGACTATGGTGCGAGCTAGGCTGGGTGTATGCAGTTTCAGCAGCTCATGTACTTCGTGGCCGTCGCCGAGACACGGCACTTCACCCGTGCCGCGGAGGAGGTGCATGTCTCGCAGCCCTCGCTCTCCCAGCAGATCAGGGCGCTGGAGAACGAGCTGGGGGCGGAGCTGTTCAGCCGGGCCCGCGGCAACATCACGCTGACCGACGCAGGCGAGGCCCTGCTGCCGCTGGCCCGCCGGATCCTGGCGGATGCCGATACCGCCCGGCACGAGGTGCAGGAGCTGGCCCAGCTGCGCCGGGGCCGGGTCAGGCTCGGAGCGACGCCGAGCCTGTGCACGGGGCTGCTGCCCGACGTACTGCGCACGTTCCACGACCAGCACCCGGGAATCCAGCTGCTGTTGGAGGAAGGCGGCTCGCACGACCTCGTCCGGGAGCTGGCGCGGGGGGCGCTCGATCTCGCGCTGGTGGTCCTGCCGCTGCCGGCCGCCTCGCCTGCGCTGACCACGGTGGAGCTGCTCCAGGAGGACCTGGTGGTGGTGTCGGCGGCGGAAACTCCACGACCGGGGAAGGGCACAAGCGTGCGGATCGCGGATCTGCAGGGCGAGCCGCTGGTGATGTTCCGGCACGGCTACGACCTGCGGGAGCTGACCGTGGCCGCGTGCCGGGCGGAGGGCTTCGAGCCGTCGTTCACCGTGGAGGGCGGCGAGATGGACGCGGTGCTCGGTTTCGTACGGGCGGGACTGGGAGTGGCGGTGGTGCCCAGCATGGTGGCGACCCGGGCGGGGCACGACCTGCGGACGACACGACTGGCCCCGCCGGGGCTGCGGCGCACCATCGCGCTGGCGCACCGCAGTGACGTGGCGCCTCCGCGGGCGGCTCGGGAGCTCCAGCGGGTACTGCTGGCCAGCCGGACGGACGGGCTCGGGAAATCGAGCCCGTCCGGAAGCTGAGGACGGAACCGGTGCCGGGCCGCCCCGCTCAGAGCCTGTCGGGCGACCTCTGATCGGGCGGCCGACAGGCTCTCAGACCGCGTCGGCCAGCAGCAAGGAGTGGATCCGGTCAGGCGCCCCGGGCCGCGCGTAGTACCACCCCTGGGCCGTGTCGCAGCCGAGCTTCCGGAGCTGCTCCGCCTGCGCTCCCGTCTCGACACCCTCCACCGTGACCGCCAGGTCCAGGCTGTGCGCCAGCGAGACGATCCCCTCGACGATCTTCAGGTCGACCGGGTCGGCCGGGTGCTGCTGCATGCCCTGGGTGAAGGAACGGTCCAGCTTCAGCACGCTCACCGGCAGCCGACGCAGATTGGCCAGGTTCGAGTAGCCTGTACCGAAGTCGTCGAGCGCTATGTCGACACCCATCTCGGCCAGTTGCCGCAGCGGCTTGAGCAGGTCGTCGTCGGCTCCGATGAGCGCGGACTCGGTGACCTCCAGGCACAGCGCTCCCGGCTCGAGACCCGAGCATTCCAGCACGTCCACGATCTCGGTGACCAGCCGCGGATGGTGCAGCTGGGTCGGCGAGAGGTTGACGTTGATCCGCAGCGGACCCCCGTCGCTGTGCCGCTCCTTCCAGAAGTTGGCCTGCCGTACGGACTCCTCCAGCACCCACCGCCCGAGCGGCACGATCAGCCCGGTGTGCTCGGCGAGCGGAATGAATCGGTCCGGCCCGAGCACCCCGTGCTGCGGATGGCACCAGCGCACCAGGGCCTCGGCGCCGTGGACCGTGCCGTCGCCGAGGTGCACGAGCGGCTGGTACTCGATGAAGAACTCGCCGCGCTCCAGGGCGGCGGGCAGCGCGGTGGTCAGCCCGTGCCGGGTGATGGCGCGGGCGTCCGCCTCGGCGTCGGCGAATTCGAAGCGGTTGCCGCCGGCCGACTTGGCCCGGTACATCGTGATGTCGGCGCTGCGCAGCACCTCGGCGGCGCTGCGTTCGCCCGCCGGTCCCTCGACGACGCCGATGGAGCCTCGTACGGTCAGTTCGCGGCCGTCGAGCCGGATCGGCGTGGCGAGCACACCGAGGATCCGGGAGGCCAGTTCGTCGACCTCCGACTCGGTGTGCGGGCCGGTGGTCAGCGCCACGAACTCGTCGCCGCCGAGCCGTGCCACCATCTCGCCCGGCGCGGTCGCACAGCTCTGCAGCCGGTCGGCGACCTCGACGAGCAGCCGGTCGCCCGCCGCGTGGCCCAGGCTGTCGTTGATCGCCTTGAAGCCGTCGAGGTCGAGGTAGCAGAGCCCGAAGCGGCTGCCGTCGTCGGCGGAGAGCGCCTTCTCCAGCCGCTCGAAGAACAGCGTGCGGTTGGGCAGGCCGGTGAGCGCGTCGTGGGTCGCCTCGTACCGCAGCCGCAGATTCAGCAGCCTGCGCTCCGTGGTGTCCTCCATGAGCGCCAGCTGGTACTGCGGCCGGCCCTCGGGGTCGCGGAGCAGCGACACCGTGAGGTTGGTCCACAGGACGGTGCCGTCATTGCGGTAGTACGGCTTCTCGACGCGATAGTGCTCGCGTTCGCCGCGTACCAGCTCCTCGTAGTACTTCCACACGTGCGGCGAGTCCTCGGGGTGGACCCACTCGTTGACCTTGTGGCTGCGGACATGGTGGTCGAGGCCGCCGAACATCCGGGTCAGCGTGTCGTTGACCTCCAGCACATTGCCTTCCAGGTCGGCGATCCCGATGCCGATGGCCGCGTCCTTGAAGACGGCACGGAACCGCGCCTCGGTGGCGTGCAAGGCCTGCTCGGCGTTGGAGCGGGCGGTGAGCGCCGAGCGGGCGATGGCCTCCTGTTCGGCCAGGGTCCGCTCGCGCAGCGCCTGGGTGAAGCCGGCCGCCAGGGCGTGCTGCATGCGGGCACAGCGGGCCCTGCTGTCCTCAGTCGACAGGGTCACCGGGCCGTTGCCGCCGCAGTAGAGCACCAGGTACGAGTCGACGACGCCGAGCGTGGAGCTGAGCGCGTCCGGGTCCGTGCAGTGCGCGGCGACGAGCGCGGCTCCCACCTTGTTGGCGGGCGCCGGGTCGAAGGGACGCGCGTGCAGGATGTCGCTCAACCTGCGGGCCAGCGGCAGCAGATGCTGTTCGAACTCCGGACGGGTCATGGAAGTGGCCGTCGAGGGGAAGATGGCCCGGCTCCAGATGGTGGCGAATCTCCGGAGCCGGTCCTCGGCGTCGTCGGGCTCCGCGTCCGGTGCTTCGGACGCTTGGGCGGGAATGCTCACGCCTTGCGTCCCACTCCGCCGAAGCCCGAGAAGGCATACGGGTCTTCCTGCTCATGCACCGCGGGGGTCTCGGGACGCCAGTTGGGCATGGCCACGAGCCCGGGCTCGACCATCTCGTACCCGTCGAAGAACCGGCTGACCTCGTCGCGTGACCGCATGATCAGTGGGTTGCGGATGTTCCGGTAGACACCGACCGCACCGCCCGCCTCCTCCCTGGTGAGCGGGATGCCCTCGTACGAGGCGTGGGTGATGACGAGCAGGCTGCCGGGGGCGAGTGACTCGCTCAGGGCGGCAACGGCTGCCTGCGGGTCGTCGGCGTCCTCGATGAAGTGGAGGACGGCGACGAGCAGCAGCGCCACCGGGCGTTCCAGGTCGAGGAGTTCGCTGACTTCGGGACTCTTCAGAATCTCCTGCGGGCGACGCAGATCGGCGGTGGCGATGACCGCGCGATCGTTTCCTTCGAGTACCGCCTGGCTGTGCGCGACCGCAACGGGGTCGTGGTCGACATACGCCACCCGCGCCTCCGGGTCCGCGGCCTGGGCGACTTCGTGGACATTGCCGAAGGTCGGTATGCCGGAACCGATGTCCAGGAACTGAGTGACACCTTCACTCACCGCATGGCGCACTGCCCTGCGCATAAAGGCACGATTGGCCTGCATGATCTTGGGGAGTCCCGGCATGAACTCCATGGCCTTGCGGGCCGCTTCCCGGTCCACCTCGAAATTGTGCGATCCGCCCAGATAGAAGTCATACATGCGTGAAACGCTCGGCACTGAAATGTCAATGCCTTGCGGTGCCCAGGCGGGACGCTCCATCGATGTCTCCAACAAGTCGCCACGGCGATCCGGCCATGTTCATGGTCAGTGTTGACCAGAGGCTACTGACCGACCGCCAGGAGAGCGAGCGGAAACGGAAATTAGCGGTCCGTTATTGGTCACACACCAGTGGCATGTGCAACCGGCCCGTCGCTATCGGTGACATTCAGCGACGGGCCGGTCAGGAACGGCTGTTGTGGGGCTACTTCGGGGCGCCGACGAGCTTTGCGTCGAGGGACACGCGTACCATGTACCCCCGACACCCTGGCCGTTGGTGTCACCCGGCTTCGCGTCACCGGAGAAGGTATAGAGGGGCCAGCAGTCGACGGCCTGCTGCTTGAGACCGTCGGGGCGATGGAAAGTGACAAAGCCCTTGGTAGTCACACCCTTCACATCATTCTTGGCCAACGGGGCGACAACCGGCCACTTCGAGAGGCAGGCTCCGATGCAGGCCGACTTCATCGGCCATGCCGTGTCCTTCTTGAACCGGTAGACCGTCATGCCGCGCTTGTCGACGACGATGCCTCCGAGTTTCGGGTCCTTGCGGACCGAAAGCCCGGCGAGATCAGCCTGCTCACCACCGCTCGGACCGTCGGCGTTCGACGCGGCCTTCTTGCCGTCCGGCGCAGAGGCGAACCACGTGCCTCCCACTCCCTGACCACGGGCGTCTCCGGGCTTGGTGTCCTTGGCGTACCGGCACATCGGCCACCCCGCAATGGCGAGTTGCCGGGTGCCGTCCGCACGGATGACTTTGCCGATCAGGGCTCCATCGATACCGGCGGCGGCCGTCACATCGCCCGCGGGAACGACCGGCCAGGTCTTCGCGCAGTCGCCCTCACAATTCGACTTCGGCGGGCTCGCGGTGTCCTTGTCGAAACGGTAGAGAGTGAATCCCTCGCTGTCCGTCACGACCTTGCCGAGTTTCTTGCTGTCCCATACCGCGAGCTGTCCCGCCTGCTTGGACTTGCCCGCCTGGGCCCCGGAATCGGATCCGTAGTCGCTGCCGGAGCCGTATCCGTTGCCCGCGCCGTAGCCGCTGCCCGCCTGACCGGCCGGGCTGGCATTGCCGACGTTCTGACCGTTGGGTGAATCCGTGCCCTGCTCCTGACCGCACGCCGTCGTCAGCGCCAACAGGGCTGCCGCGGTGACCGCACGCGAGGCGTTCCGCCAGGCGGGCACGCCAACTTCCGTGCTTCTAACGCCCGTTGTGACGCGAGACCGCGTCGTTCATGGCCCAGTGCCCCTCCCGGCAAGCTTTGCCCCGTCGCCCGGCCAGCACGCACACTCCGGACGACGCTCCTCATCGGGCAAACATTGCCGGTCACGGCACCAGGTACGGGCGGTCGGAGCTTCTTTGTTCAACGCGTTCGCAGAATTTTCCCGATCCGCAAACCCTCAGCGCCCCAGGTCCCCTCCATCAGGGGAATCAGGACCGTGGTCCGCGTGCCGTCCGACCGGCCGGAACATGCTCCCCGTCGTGTACGGATCCCTCTTCGGGCGGCTCACCGCAGCCGTCGCACTCAGCTGGCTCCTGACCGCCCCGGTGCCCGCGGTGGCCGACAACTGCTCGTACGCCTCGATCGGGGACGGCGGCGGGAACTCGGCGGTCGCCACATCGGACGACGGTCATTGCCAGGCGGGCCCGGCGCCCAGACCGACCCCGCGGCCGACACCCCCACCGCCGACTCCCCCTCCCCCGCCTCCTCCGCCACCACCACCCCCGCCGCCTCCACCTCCCCCTCCGCCACCACCCCGGGCACCGGCGCCCCCGCCGCCACCACCACCGGCGCCCACACCGCCTCCTCCGGAGCCCACGCCCTCCGTACGCCCCACGCCACCCCCGCCCAAGCCAGTGGCGATCCCCACCTACCGCAAGCCGCCCCGCAAGGTCCCCCAGCGAGGTCCCTCCCTGGTCACCCTCACCTTGCTGATCACCGCTCCCGCAGTGTTCGCCGTCGCCGTGCTACGTCCCCGCTCCCGATGACCTACGGAGAAGCCCATGTCGGAATGGCTCGTTCTCACCCTCGCCATGGCCGCGGCCTGCGCCGTCGTGCTCACCATCGCCGTCCTCAAGAATCGCCGTGTCGGGGAGGACGACGACCCGTCCGAAACCCCTGACGTCATCGAATACATGACGATGATGATCGGCGTGGTGTACGCCATCGTGCTCGGCCTCGCCATCGCGGGCGTCTGGGAGGGGCGCAGCGCCGCCCAGGAGTACGTCCGCCAGGAGGCCCAGGCCTTGCACGAGGTGAACGCCCGCTCGTCGGTCTACCCCGCCGAGGTGCGTACCCGGATCCGCGCCGACGTCGACGCGTACGTCGGTCATGTCGTCCACGACGAGTGGAGGGCGATGACGGAGCACGGAAGCCTCACCGACAAGGGTGCCGAACTCCTCGGCCGGGTACGTGCCGACGTCACCGACTACCGGCCGAGGAACGACCACGAAGGGCAGGCGTATCAGCCACTGGTCGACCAGGTCGCCGCGGCCGACGATGCACGCAGTGCCCGCGCCCAGAGCGCCGGCGCCACGATGCCGGGCGTGGTCTGGTTCGGTCTGATCACCGGGGCGCTGGTGACCGTCGGGCTGATCTTCACCCTGCAGATCCGCCGAACATTCCGGGAACTCCTGCTGGCCGGGCTGTTCAGTGTGCTCATCGCCTTCCTGCTCTTCCTGATCTGGGACTTCGACTCCCCCTTCGGCCGCGGCATCTCGGCCACAGCCGCGCCGTTCCTCGACCTCTTTCCCAACGTGTCGGGCTGACCGGCGCCCTGACGGCCTGACGTCCCGTTGGTGCGCCGCCCGGGGGACACCGGTGCCCCATTCGCCTGTCCCCGATCGCGAGCGATATACAGCACTTCTAACGTTTCCTCCATCGAGGTGCATATTTGATGCTTTGTGGATATTCGTTCCGCAGTTGCTCCTCGGGGAACTGGAGGATTCATCATGCGCACCATAGGTGTCGCACCCGTCGCCCTGCTCGGCGCCGCCACTCTCGCCCTGACCGCTCCGGCTGCGACCGCGTACGCCGTGACGTCGGGGGGCGCGCCGCGCGCGACCGGATACACCGTTGCTCCGTCGGTGATCGCGCCGGGCGGCCAGGTCACCCTGGCCGCACGGGGGTGCCTAACAACAGCAACGGCCAGCTCGGGCATCTTCGACAGCGTCACTATTCCCAGAGGAGGCAGCGCCTCGGCCACGGTCGACTGGGATGCAAAACCCGGCGCTTCCTATGAAGTGTCGTTCATTTGCAATACATCGCCGACCTCCACGGCGGAGATCGATCTCGCGATCTCCGCCTCTACCCCCGGCTCCACGGCGATCGCGCCGAACGGTGTACAGGGTGATCTCGGCGGCATCGGCCGGATGAATGCCGCGCAATTGGTCGGCGGCACGGCAGTGGCCGTGGCCGCGACCACCGGCCCGCGCCCTGGTGTGGGACGCCGCCCGCGCGGCGGACGAAGCCCCGGAGGTACG